>CANGUQ010000521.1 GCA_947456915.1 Betaproteobacteria bacterium | reverse complement strand
GCCTCGCCCGGCGCGCGCGCGCTGCCCCGGCGCGGCGAGTTCATCGTGCGCGGTGCCACGGTGCTGTCGATGGATCCGAAGATCGGCGATCTCGCGCAGGGCGACGTGTACGTGCGCGATGGCGCGATCGTCGCGGTCGGGCGGGGACTCGATGCGCCGGGTGCAGCGGTGATCGACGGCGCCGGAATGATCTGCCTGCCCGGTTTCGTCGACACCCACCTGCACCTGTGGACCAGTCTCGCGCGTTCGCTGATCCGGGTCGACGATGCCGCGCGCAGCTACTTCCCGGTGACCAACCGGCTCGGGCCGTTCTACACCCCGGTCGACAGCTACCGGGCAGTGAGCCTGGGCCTCGCCGAGTGCATCAGTGCCGGGGTCACCACGGTGCACAACTGGGCGCACAACATCGTCTCGCCCGAGCACGCGGACGCCGAACTGCGCGCGATGCGCGATCTGGGCGTGCGCGGGCGCTTCGCCTACGGACCGGCGCAGGGCATGCCCAACGACCGGCCGATGGACCTCGCCGGCCTCGCGCGCATCCAGAAGGCGTGGATGCCCAACGACGGCCTGCTCACGCTGGGCATCTGCTCGCGCAACGTCGGCAACGACCCCAACCCGCTGCGCGGGAACATCCCGATCGACATCGTGCGGGCCGACTGGGGCGGCGCGCGCGCGCTCGGCCTGCCGATCACGCTGCACACGTCCGGACCCAGCCCGGTGATGATTCTGGAGAAGGCCGGGCTGCTCGGCCCGGATGTGCAGTTCGTGCACCCGCTGCTCACCACCGCAGAAGAACGCAGGATCCTCGCCCAGCGCGGCGTGAGCTACAGCACCTCGCCGGTCGGCGAGGCGGGGCGCCCGGCGGCCGCCGGCGTGATCCAGCTCGGCGAGCTGCTGGAGGCGGGCGTGAAGGTCAGCCTGTCCACCGACCACACGACCACCTTCTCCGTCGACACCTTCGGGGCGATGCGTTTTCTGCACACCCTGCACTCGCACCGCGTCGGCAGCCGGATCCCGGTGACCTCGCGTCGTCTCGTGCAGCTGGCCACGCTCGACGGTGCGGTCGATCTCGGGATCGCCGAGCGCACCGGCTCGCTGACCCCGGGCAAGCGGGCAGACCTGATTCTGGTGCGCACCGGCGACATCAACATGACGCCGAGCGGCGATCCGTACGAGGCGCTGGTGTTCCTCGGGCAGCCGCGCAACGTGGAGCTGACGATGATCGACGGCCGCGTGCTGTGGCGCGGCGGCCGGTTCAGCGCGATCAACCACGCGCGGATCGTGCGCGACGCGCAGGACTCGGCCGCGGCGCTGGTGAAGCGCGCAGGCTGATGCAGGCTGCAGCGGGTGGCGGGCGGGCAGTGCCGTGCAGGGCCGCGGGCCGGCCGGGCGGTGGACGCCTGATCCGGTCCGGCCCCGTGTTCGCAATCGCACACGCAACGATGTGTGTGCGGCGTCGTCGGCCCGGCGCGGCGCCCGGTTCGCGGCAGCACCGGTGCACTCCCGCTACACTGCGTGGATAGACTGCGACCGACAACGGTCCGCTGAGGAGGAACTGCCATGGATACGTCCGCCACGCCGCCGGCCGCCGGTGCGCCGCCCGCGAAGGCCACCCCGACCCGGCAGAGCCACAAGGGTGCGGAGATCATCGTCGAGTACCTGATCCGCGAGAAGGTGCCCTATCTGTTCGGCGTCTGCGGCCACGGCAACATCGGCCTGCTCGACGCCGCGGCGAACGCGCAGGACCGCATCCGGACCATCTCGGTGCATCACGAGCAGGCGGCCGGCTACATGGCCGACGCCTACTACAAGGTAAAGCACCAGCCGGTGGCCACCTACACTTCGTGCGGACCGGGCTCGTGCAATCTGCCGGTGGCGCTGGCCGGCGCGATGATGGACTCCTCGGCGTTTCTCGCGATCACCGGCAACGTGCCGACGACCCAGTTCAACCGCATGCCGTTCCAGGAGACCGGCCGCTACTACCAGGGCGATTTCCCGTCGGTGATCCGGCCGCTGGTCAAGAAGAGCTTCCAGCCTACGCGGGTGGAGATGCTGCCGATCGCGCTCAAGCAGGCGTTCGGACTGCTGCGCACCGGGCGTCCCGGGCCGGTGAATCTGGACGTGCCGCTGAACGTGTTCCAGGAATCGGCCGAGGTGGAGATTCCCGCCGTCGATCCGCTGGTCAGTCAGCGCTCTCCGGGCGACCCGGCGGCGCTGGAGAAGGCGCTCGACCTGCTGCTCGCCGCCGAGCGGCCGGTGATCCTCGTCGGGCAGGGCGGGCTGATCGGCGAGGCGACCGAGGCGCTGCTCGCACTGCTGAACCTGCTGCACGTTCCGGTGGTGACCAGCCCGAACGGCAAGGGCACGATCGACGAGACGCATCCGCTCGCCTTCGGGCCGATCGGGCGCAACGGTCCGTACGCGGCGAACGAAGCCTCGCGCAACGCCGACGTGCTGCTGGGACTGGGCTGCAGCTTCGACGACCGCACGACCAGCGCCTGGATCGACGGCTACACGCTGGCGATTCCGCCCACGCGCCTGATCCAGATCGACAACGATCCGGCCGAGATCGGCCGCAACTACCCGACTCACCTGGGCATCCTCGGCGACGTGGTCGGCTGTCTCGAGGTGCTGGTGCGCCGCGCCGGCGAGCGGCTGGGCGGCAAGCCCCGGACGTGGCCGGACTGGGTGGCGCGGTTGAACGACTGCAGGGCGGTGTGGGACAGGTACCAGCAGCCGTTTCGCGACAGCGAAGCGGCGCCGATCCGGCCCGAGCGTCTGCTGCAGGGGCTCGAGCGGGTGGTGCCGCAGAACGCGATCTTCGCCACCGACGTCGGGGTTCACCACAACTGGATCGTGCAGCAGTGGAAGACGCGCCGGCCGCGGCACCTGCTGCAGTCGTGGGGCTTCGCCTCGATGGGGCTCGCCACCTGCGGCATTCTGGGCGCGAAGCTCGCGCAGCCGGACAGTCCGGCGATCGCCGTCTGCGGTGATGGATCGTTCCTGATGACGCCGCACATTCTCGCCACCGCGGTCGAGTACGACATCCCGGCGGTGTGGGTGATCTGGAACAACTTCGGCTACTGCTCGATCCGCGACATGCAGCTGGGCTATTTCGGACAGGAGCTCGCCACCAGCTTCCGCAAGGAGAAGACCGGCGAGCTGTATTCGCCCGACTTTCCGATGCTCGCGCGCTCGTTCGGCGTCGAGGCGGCGCGGGTCACGCGTGCCGGCGACCTGGAGGGCGTGCTGCAGACGGCCATTGCCGCGAACCGGCCGTATCTGGTCGAGGTGCAGGTCGACCGCGACATCCGACCGGTCGGGACCGGTACGTGGTCGCTGCCGCCATTCCCGCACGGCGAGCCGAATTTCCGCAAGCTCGCCGGGCTGGAGTAGTGCGCCAAGCAGCCGACCGCG
>CANGUQ010000520.1 GCA_947456915.1 Betaproteobacteria bacterium | reverse complement strand
TGTTGTCGATGATCGCACCGACCGACCGACCGCCCGCTGCCGCGCCACGGATGCCTGGATGGCGCTGAAGTCCACGGTGTTCAAGGCGCAGCTGCAGGTCGCGGACCTCGACCGGCCCCACTACGCGACCTACGCGCTCACGCTCGCGCGTCATCCGTCGGAGACCGACGAGCGCATGATGCTGCGCCTGCTCGCCTTCGCGCTCAACGCCGATCCGCAACTGGCCTTCGCCGGCGATGTGGGCGCAGCCGAAGAGCCCTCGCTGTGGCTGCGCGATCTCACCGGCGCCATCGACTGCTGGATCGAGGTCGGCCTGCCCGAGCCGAAGCTGCTGCGCCGCGCGGCCGGGCGCAGCGCACGCGTGCTCGTCTACGCCTACGGACGTGCCGCGCAGCTGTGGTGGAACGAGCACCGCCACGCGCTCGAGCAGATCGACACGCTCGCAGTCTGGCAGATCGCACCGGCCACCAGCACTGCGCTCGCCGCGCTCGCCGAGCGCGCGATGCAGCTGCAGTGCCTGATCCAGGACGGCGACGTGACGCTGTCGAACGCGCACGGCTCGGTCGCGGTCGAACTCGCGATCTGCAAGCCCGCCGCCCCATAGCGCGTACAGGCCCGCCTCGGCGGCGGCGCGCGGCCTGCGCCGCAACGATGGCCGGAGCAGCGCGCTCACGCTGCGGGCGGCGAGCGCTGCTGCTCGCGCCACAGCGCCGCGTAGCGACCATCGGCAGCGAGCAGCCTCTGATGGGTGCCGCACTCGACCACCCGCCCCTGATCGAACACGATGATCTGGTGCGCCGACGCGGCATCGCGCAGCTGGTGTGTCACCAGCACCGTCGTGCACTGGCCGGCCGCCGTGCGCAGCGTCTGCGCGACCGCAGCCGCGGTCGCCGGGTCGAGCGCACTGGTCGGCTCATCGAGCACGAGCAGCGCCGGTTCGCGCACCAGCGCGCGCGCGATCGCGATGCGCTGACGCTGCCCGCCGGAGCAGGTGTCGCCCGACACCAGCGTCGCGTCGCCCTCGGGCAGGCTGTCGATCCAGCCCGCGATCTCCGCCGCCGCCGCCGCGCGCGCGAGCTGCGCGTCGGTGGCATCGAGGCGTCCGGCGCGGATGTTCTCGGCGATACTCGCGTTGAACAGCAGGCTGTCCTGGAACACGGCGCTCACCCGTGCCCGGTACGGGTCGAGCGCAATGCCGGACAGATCGCGCCCGTCGACCAGGATCCGCCCGCTGTCGGGGCGGTAAAGCCCGAGCAGCAGCTGCAGCGCGGTGCTCTTGCCCGAGCCACTGGCGCCGACGAATGCGTTGAACGAGCCGGCGGCGAGCTCGAACGACACTTCGCTCAGCTGAGCGCGGCCTGCCGGCGTACCCGGTCCGGGGCTCGCGTAACGGAAACTCACCCGGTCGAAGGTGATGACCGGTGGCGCCGACAGCGTCGGCGCCGTCAGGGCGTGCTGCGGCGTTTCCCGGGCGCGCGCAGTCTCGGCGACCTGGTCGAGCAGTTCGCCGATGCGGCGCATGCCTGCCGAGGCGCCGATCAACCCGGGAATCGACGTGGTCAGCGTGTAGGTGTGGCTCGCCAGTCCGGAGAACAGCAGATAGAACGCGATCAGTGCGCCCGGGCTCATCTGCCCGTCGAGCACGCGCCAGCAGCCCACGCCGAGGATCGCCAGCTCGATCAGCTCCATCGCGATCCACGGGACACGATGACTGAAGTAGCTGAACACGTTGTAGCGTCGCGAGGCGGCAACGATACGTTCGTTGTGCACGGCAAAGCGCTGCGCGGCCACCGGGCCCAGCCCGAACACGCGCAGCACGATCTGATTGGCGAGGTTCTCCTGCATGTGGGTGGCGAGCGCCCCGACCGCTGTCTTCGCGGCGTAGCTGGCACGGGCAGCGCGCGGCGTGAGCAGTCGCGGCCCGATCAGCGCCAGCGGCAGCAGCGCGATGCCGATCAGCGCAAGCAGCGGGTCGGTCCACAGCAGCAGCGCACACGAGATCAGCACCCCGCACAGCGCGGCGGCGATGTAGCCCAGCGCCCACAGCGCCGGCTCGACGCTGCCCGCGTCACTGGTGATGCGCGTGATCAGATCGCCGTGCGTCGACGTGCGCAGCCGCGACAGCGGCAGGCGCTGGGTGTGCGCGTACAGCTGTGCGCGCAGCTCCCCCGGCACCGATGCGCACAGTCGCGCCTGCAGGTATTCGTGCAGCAGTCCGGCGATGCCCGACACCACTGCCGCCGCCACCAGCAGCGCGAGGATCAGCAGCATCAGCTCGACCTGCGACTTGAGTATCGCCTCGTCGAACAGGGTGCTGAACGCCTTGCGCTGGCCCAGTTGCAGGCCGAGTTCCACCACCATCAGCACCCCGATCAGCAGCATCTGTCCGCGGTGCGGACGCAGCAGCGGACCGAGGCCGCGGGCGAGTGCAGCGATCCAGGAGAAGCCGCGCGGCTGATCGTCCGGTGCGGACGGCGCAGGCGCCTCCGGCGGCTCTTCCGTGACGGCGACTTTCAAGCGGGCTCCGGCGACAGGGCAGCGCGCACTGTTGCACCGCGGCGCCCGGCTGTCCAGTCAGCTGGCGGCGCACCCGCCGCGGTCGCAGCCCTCAGCAGACGTCCCGTCCGGCTGCTGCCGGACGGCCGCGCCACGCCGGCACGGCGCCGATCAGCACCGCGCGTTGCAAACGCCGCTCACGGGTAGAACAGATAGAGCCGGTAGCCGACCGGCCGCAGCTCGGTCGTGTCAAGCGTGAGCTTCACCGAGAACTCCTCGCCTGCGCGTACTCCGGCGCGCACGTCGTAGCCGGGCGACAGGTACTGCAGCGGCAGCAGCACGCGCCGGGCGAGCGGTCGATCCTGCGCGTCGGTGAGCGTCACTTCGATCGCCGGAAATGCCAGCGCAGTGGACGCTCGGTTGCGCACGCTCGCCGAGAGCTGGATCAGATTCGGCCGATTGGCATCGAGCGCCTGCAGATCGGAGGCCTCGATCACCAGCTGTGCCGCCGTGCGCGGCAGCCCGACCTCGCACCCGGCCAGCGCGCACATCTGCTCGAGGGCGGGGCGCAGCGCGGGCACTTTCGCCGCGATTGCGGTACGCCAGGCAAACAGCGTCTGCGCCGCCAGTACCCCGAGCAGCAGCACGAGCATCACCCGCCACAACCGTTTCGCGCGTCCGGCGAGCAGCAGCAGCAGCAGTACCAGCACCCCCGCAGCGAGCCGCCACTGCTCCCGCAGCAGATCCGGGCCGCCGAGCGCTGCACCGGCAGCCTCGACCGCCGCGGCCAGCGGCGGCGGCAGCAATCCGCGGGCGAGCCACAGTGCAACGACGCCCAGCAGGGCCAGCACGAGCAGCCCGGTCAGGCGGCGCCGCGCCGCGCCTGCAGCAGGAACAGCACGTGGCAGCGGCCCGCGTGTG
>CANGUQ010000519.1 GCA_947456915.1 Betaproteobacteria bacterium | reverse complement strand
TGCGCAGCCGCTGCCCTGCCCCCGCGAGCGTGAAGTGATGCTCGTAGCACGCGCGCGAGCGCTCGCCGAGCAGGCGGCGCTGCGAGCTGGACAGTTCGAGCCAGCGCTCGAGCAGCGAGACCGTTCCCTCGGCCGTGTCGGCCGCCACCAGCCCGCCGCCGCCGGCGGCGATCTCGCGTGCGATCTCGACCTCGGTCGACACCAGCACGGCCTTGCGGCAGGCCATCGCCTCGACCACGGCCCCACCGAAGCTGTCCTCGTGCGAGGGCAGCACGAAGGCGTCGCAGGCGCGCAGCGCGCCCCACTTCAGGTCACCGGTGAGCACGCCGGCCCAGTGCACGCGCGAAGCCACGCCCAGTGCGGCCGCGCGCGCGGCGAGCTGCAGCTGGCAGCGATGCGTGCTCGGGCCGGCCAGCACCAGTTGCAGTTCAGGCTCGCGCCGTGCCACCTGCGCAAACGCCTCGACCAGCAGGTCGCAGCCGTGCGCGACGTCGATCTGCCCGATGTAGAGCAGGAAGCGCTTGCCGTGCAGTTGCGGCAACTGCTCGTCGAACGCGTCGACCTGCCCCGCGCGCAGGCTCGGCGCGCACACACCGTAGCCCACCACCTGCTCGCGCGCGCGGTACAGCCAGTGCGTGCGCCGGGCGAGCGCACGTTCGGCCTCGCAGCGAAACAGCACCGCCTCCGCGTCGCGCAGCACGCGGTAGCCGGCGAGCGGCCAGCGCAGGCACTCGCGCAGCCCGCGCAGAGAGAAGCGCTGGCGAAACGACGTGCCGGGCACGCCGTGCGCGAACACGTAATAGGGAAACGAGAGCTCGCGCGCGGCGCGCCACACCGCGTCGCCGTGGCGCCGCGCGACACCGTGCACGATCACCGTGTCGAAGCGATGCACGTTGGCGCGCAGCCAGCGCAGCAGCGCCGGGGCACCGGCACGGCGAGGCAGCGCATCGCCCAGCGCGTGAACGATCAGCTCGTCGTCGTGCGCCGGGACTTCGCCTGGCGCATCGAGCGAGCACACCTCGATGTCGTCCCCGGGCTCGGCGTTGGCCCGGGCGAGCTCGCGCAGCGCCGGCACGGCGGCATCACGGGAAGGGTCGACCGAACTGATGACGTGGAGAATGCGCATTGCGGCTGCGGAGCGAACAGGGGCGAAGCGAAGAGGGGTGCTGCCGCCGCGGCGCCGGGCGCGAAGCGCAGCAGGCGCCGGTGTAAGCGGCAAACACGAAAGCGCTTCGAACGTAATCCTGTCGCGGCAAAACACGCAGGCACCCTGCCCGCCCGAGGGTGAGAAAAAGTGCGCGCCACGCGCCGGCCGGGCTGCCGCCACGCGGTGACCGGCGCCGCTTCGGCTGTGACTTTGTCGCGTCGAAAGCCGGCAGGTGCGTGCTAGATTCCCGCCTCCTGCATCCGTGCGTGCCGACCGCGCCTTCGCTCCCGATGAAGCTGCTGCATGTGATCCGCTCGATCGATCCACGCGGCGGCGGGCCGCAGGAAGGACTGCGGCAGATCGTGCTCGAGCTCGAGCGTCACGGGTGGGAGTCGGAAGTCGTCACCGCGGCGCCTCCAGGCGCGAATGACTACGTGAAGGTCGTGCGCTGTCGCAGGCACTCCCGCATCAGCGTTTGCGCCGCGCGTCTGCGCGAGATCGTCGCGGCCGGCATCGCACGCCGCGACCGCCCGGCACTCGCCGCCTGAAGCGGCGCAGCGTCCCCTCGCCCGATGCGCGTCTCGATCGTCTCGATCAACTACGCCCCGGAACGCACCGGCATCGGCGTGTACACCACCGGTCTCGCCGAGCAACTGGCGGCAGACGGTCATGCGGTGACCGTGCACAGCGGCTTTGCCTATTATCCGGAGTGGCGCAAGAGCGAGGCCGACCGCGGCCGGCTGTACCGGCGCGAGACGGTCAACGGTGTCGATCTGCGGCGCAGCTGGCTCTACGTCCCGCAGCGGCCCAGCGCCCTGAAGCGCATCGCACACGAGTTCAGCTTCGTGGTGAGTGCTGCACTCGCCTACCTGTTCGCTCCGCGCGCCGAGCGCACGATCATCGTGCTGCCGCCGCTCGCGCTGGGGCTGGCGATCGGCGTGCTGGCGCGCCTGAAGGGCAGCCGGAGCATCCTGCACGTGCAGGATCTGCAGCCCGACGCCGCGGTGGAACTGGGCATGCTCAAGCCGGGCATGCTCACCCGCGCGCTGTATGTGCTGGAGGCGCTCAACTACCGCCTGTGCGATCGCGTCTCCACGATCAGCGAGGGGATGCGCCGCAAGATCCTCGGCAAGGGCGTACCGGCGCAGAAGACGCTGATGTTCCGCAACTGGGCGAACGACGCACTGGTGCGCCCGGGCGAGCGGATGACCGGCCTGCGCGGCGAGTGGGGACTGGCCGCCGAGCACTTCGTCGTGCTCTATTCCGGCAACCTCGGCCGCAAGCAGGGGCTGGACTCCCTGCTCGATGCCGCAGCGCTGCTCGCGCCCGAGCCGCGGATCCGCGTGGTGATCGTCGGCGATGGCGCAGAGCAGCCGGAGCTCGTCGCGCGCGCGCAGTCGCTGAGGCTGTCCAACGTGATGTTCCGGCCGCTGCAGCCGCTGGAGCGGCTGTCGGAACTGCTCGCCACCGCGGACCTGTCGGTGATTCCGCAGAAGCGCGCGGTCACCGACATCGTGCTGCCGTCGAAGCTCTGCAACATTCTGGCGAGCGGCCGGGCGGTGGTGGCGGCGGCGCCGCCCTCCAGCGATCTCGCGCTGATCCTCGCCGAAGGCGATTGCGGCGTGCGTGTCGAGCCCGAGGACGCGCAGGCCCTCGCCACGGCGATCCTGCAGCTGGCGAACGATCCGGCGCGGCTGGCTGCGGCCGGCGCGAGCGCGCGCCGGTATGCCGAGCAGCATCTGACGCAGGTCGCGCTGATACGGCGGTTTGCGGCGCAGGCGCTCGAGTAGCGGCGCTGGCACGAACCGCAGCGCCGGGCGGAGACACGCGGGGTCAGGGTCGGCCTTGCGACCGGCGTGCCGCACTCCCGACGCCGGCGACGCTCGCATTGCGTCGCCGCGCGGGCGCCGCCTGCCCGCCGTCGGCGATTGCGACGCACCGATCGCCGAACGAAGGGCGACACGCCGCAGACACGACTGAAGACCGGTCAGCGATGACGAGGTTCGCCACCACCGTGCCGGAGTAAGATCGGCGGCATGAGTGCTTCCGACACCAGCACACCCGCGTCCGCCACGCCTGCGGCTGGAACGTCTGCGGCTGGATTGTCTGCGGCTGGATCGTCTGCGGCCGCTGCGTCTGCGGTTGGATCGTCTGCGGCCGGATTGTCTGCGGCTGGATCGTCTGCGGCTGGATCGTCTGCGGTTGGATCGTCTGTGGCCGGATTGTCTGCGGCTGGAACGTCTGCGGCTGGAACGTCTGCGGCTGGAACGTCTGC
>CANGUQ010000518.1 GCA_947456915.1 Betaproteobacteria bacterium | reverse complement strand
TGGGCGCAGGCCGCGCACGGTCGCCGGCTGTCGCGGCGGCCGTGCGCCCGGCAGCGATGCCGTGAGCGCGAACGATTCAGGATCCTCGGGTTCTTCGCCGCAGCCCGCGCCGCGCGCAGCCGCGTCTGCGGCAGCGCCGACCGCGGCGACGGGTCCTGCCGACCAGGGGGCAGTCATGGCGTTCTCCATCCGTTCTCCATCGTGCGATACTAGGCGAGCGGGACAGCGAACACAACCGCGGCAGGCGCGACGGAGGGCACGCGGCCGCAGCAGCGGCCGTTGCCGCAGGGCCGGAAGCGGTCGCGGTTGCAGTCGAGGTCGCAGCAGGGGGCAAGGTCGCACTCGCAGCCGCACCCGCAGTCGTAGCCGCATCCGCAGCCGCGGTTGCAGTCGAGGTCGCAGTCAAGGTCGCAGTCGAGGTCGCAGTCAAGGTCGCAGTCGAGGTCGCAGTCAAGGTCGCAGTCAAGGTCGCAGCAGGGGAGGCGAGGTCACTCAAGGTCGCAGCAGGCGACGAGGTCGCAGCCGTGGTCGCAGTCGCAGCCGGCGCCGTGGCTGTCGGTGGCGATCACGGTCGGTGCAGGGGTCGACGCCATCGGCGAGGCCACGTTCGCCATGCGGCGGTGATCAGGTCATGCCGTGGTCGTGCCGGTGGTGGTTCCAGCCCGGATACTCGCCGTGGTGCCGTTCGCCAGGCCAGCTGCGGCTCGGTGCGTGGTGGCCGTCGCCTCTTGTCTCGCTCGGGAGTCACCATCGAAACCCATCTGATTCGTCTGACTGCTGCACAGACCCGGCTGCTGTACTGGCTGCGCCGCGAACTGCCGCGCACTTCGCTGCCGCTCACGCTCGATGCGGCCTGCGCGGCGCTGGGGCTCGCATCGCGCGGATCGCTGCACAAGCACGTGAGCGCGCTGGTGGCCGCCGGTCTGGTCGAGCCGTTGCAGGGGCGCCAGCGCGGGATCGCACTGACTGCTGCCGGATGGGGCGAGGCCGCAGCGGCAGCACCGGGCGAGGCTGGCGGGGTGACGCTCGTGCGTGAACCCGAACATGCGCGGGAGCGGGCGCCGACGCTGCCGCTGCTCGGGCGTGTGGCGGCCGGGCGGCCGATCGATGCGATCGAGGGCGAGGAGCGCGTGCCGGTGCCGGCCCCGTGGGCCGATGACGCGCGCTGTTACGCGCTCACCGTGCGCGGGGAGTCGATGCGCGACGACGGCATCCACGACGGCGATACGGTGATCGTCGAGTCCCGTGTTCAGGCACGGCACGGCGAGGTGGTGGTCGCGCTGATCGATGGCAGCGAGGCGACATTGAAGCGCTTCGAACTGCGCGGGGGCGAGGTGGTGCTGCATCCGGCCAACGAGGCGATGCAGCCATTGGTGTTCGATGCACGGCGGGTTACGATTCGCGGGGTGGTCAGGGGTCTGATTCGTCGTTACTGAAGCAGGCGGGACAGGCGCGCCATGCGCGGCGCAGCGAAGCGGGTCGGAGCGGATGAAGCGGCGGCATACACTGGCGGCGATGGCCGCCGCAGCACTCGGTGTCTCGGGACTGGGCAGGACTGCGGGGGAGGCGATGGCGCAGTCGGGTGCCGGCGCGACGGGCGCGCAGCTCGACGCGTTCATCGACGACATGGTCACCCGGCATCGGTTCGAGCGCGAGGCGCTGCAGAAGCTGTTCTCGCGCGTGCGCAGCCAGCCGCAGGTCCTCGGTGCGATGCAGGCGCAGGCGCAACCGCGTCCGTGGTTCGACTACCGGCTGGCGTTCGTCAATCGTGCGCGTATCGTCGGCGGTGCGCGCTACTGGCAGGAGAATGCGCCAGCGCTGGAGCGCGCGCAGGTGCAGTTCGGCGTGCCGGCCGAACTGGTGGTGGCCACGATCGCCGCCGAGACCCTGTTCGGCAAGACGACCGGCGTGCATCCGGTGCTGGACGCGCTGACCACGCTCGCTTTCGAGTTTCCGCGGCGCGCCGAGTTCTTTCGCGGCGAACTCGAGCAGTTCCTGCTGCTGTCGCGGGAGCTGCCGGTCGACCCGGCGACACCGCGCGGCTCGTTCGCTGGCGCGATGGGCATCCCTCAGTTCATGCCCAGCAGCTATCGCCGGTTCGCCGTCGATTTCGACGGCGACGGGCGTATCGATCTGTTTCGCAGCAACGCCGATGCGATCGGCAGCGTGGCGAACTACTACCGGGAGTTCGGCTGGGTCAGCGGTGCGCCGGTCGCGGTCCGTGCGCTCGGGCCGTCGGAGATCGCCGAGGAGCAGGCGCGGCGCGGCATCAAGCCGCACTCGCCGGTGAGTGCGCTGCGCGAACTCGGGCTCGTGCCGGCGAGCGAGGTCGACCCGCAACTGCCGGCGATGGTGTTTGCGCTGGTCCAGCGCGAGGGCACCGAGTACTGGCTCGGCTTCGACAACTTCTGGGTGATCACCCGCTACAACCGGGCAGTCCACTACGCGATGGCCGTGAACGAGCTCGCGCGCGAAATCCGGGTGGCACGCAACGGCGGATCGTCGCGATCCTGAACACTCGCTGCGATCCCCGTCCGAGCCTGCTGCCGCGGGTACGATGAACGAGGGCGTGCCAGCGTCCGCGGGGCGCGATCGGCTGATCGACGGACTGCGCGGCCTTGCGCTCGCCGGCGTGCTGGTCGTGAACACGCTGTCGTTTCCTCACGTGCTGAGTTCGCCGATCGGTATCGTCGAGCCGCCCGACTCGCCGCTCGCGATCGCGGTGCACGCGCTGGCAGCGGGCGCGTTCGAGGCCAAGAGCTATCCGCTGCTCATGTTTCTCGTCGGCTACAGCTGGGCGATGCGCGTGCGCCCGCGGCGGGGCGGCATACGCGCGTTCGCGCCGGCCGCCGCTGCCCGCCGCGCGCAGATGCTGCGCCAGGGCGCTCTGGGGCTGCTGCACGGACTGTTCGTCTACTTCGGGGACATCCTGTCCTGGCTCGCGCTGCTCGGGCTCATGCTGCTGCGGGCTCCGGTGCTGCGACTGAGCGCGCTGCGGCGGCGCCTGTACGTCGCGGCCACCGTCTGGGTCGTCATCGGCGCGCCGATCGTGCTCCTCGCAGCGATTGCGCACGAGACCGATCCGCCGCTCGGGCACTGGCTCACCGATGTACGCAGCTGGCCGGAGGCCTTCGCGCTGCAGCGCTACGGCTACCTACAGTACGTGTGGAACCTGCCCTGGCAAATGCCGCAGATGCTGACCCTCGGGCTGCTCGGGGTGTACGCGGCCCGGCTGCGGTTGCTCGAGCGCGCCCGCCAGGGCGCGCGGTGGTGGGCGTTCGGGCAGCGCTGGCTGCTGCCGGCCGGTATCGTGGCGAACGGGCTGCTGGCGGTGTGGGTGATCGACCGTCAGCTGCGCGCCGGAGGCGACTGGTTCGCGAGCGACGTCGCCAGCCAGTTCGCCGGGCCGCTGCTCAGCGCGGCCGTGGTGTGC
>CANGUQ010000517.1 GCA_947456915.1 Betaproteobacteria bacterium | reverse complement strand
CGGGGTACCCCGCGCGGGGCCGGCCGTGCGCGCGGACGCTGGCGCCGATGCAGCGCGCGGTCGTGCACACAGGCGCGTGCGCTCAGTCAGCGGTGATTCCCGCGGCCTTCACCACCTTCGCCCAGCGCGCGGTCTCGGCACGGATGTAGGCGTCGCTGCGCTCGAGCGACTCGCCGACGGGCTCCAGCCCCTGCTCGGCGAGCCGCGCCGCCAGCGCCGGCGTCTGCACGATCCGGACGATCTCGGTGTTCAGTCGCTGCAGCACCTCGCGCGGCGTCGCCGCGGGCGCGAGCAGCGCGTACCAGATGTCGACTGCATATCCGGGCACGCCAGCCTCGGCCATCGTCGGCAGATCGGGGACGAACGAGGAACGCTTCGCGCCCGCACTGGCGAGCATCCGCAGTCGGCCGGCCGCCACCTCCTGCCGCGCGGAGACGACGCTGGAGAAGGTCATCGCCACCCGGCCGGCGATCAGGTCGACCACGCCAGGGCCGGCGCCCTTGTAGGGCACGTGCACGATGTCGATGCCCGCGAGCAGCCTGAACATCTCCATCGCCATGTGCGGATTGCCGCCGTGTCCGGACGACGAGTAGAGCAGCTGGCCCGGCCGCGCGCGGGCAAGCGCGATCAGCTCCTTCACCGAGCGCACCGGCAGCGAGGGATGGACCACCAGTACGTTCGGTCCGTTGGCCATGATGGTCACCGGAACGAGGTCGCGCTCGGGGCTGAACGAGAGATTGCGATTGGCCGCAGGCAGCACGGCGTGCGCGATCGAGTTGACATTGAGCGCATGGCCGTCCGGTGGCGCGCGCGCCACGATCTCGGCGGCGAGGGCCCCGCCGGCACCCGGACGGTTCTCGATCACCACCGGCTGCCCCAGCCGCTCGGTGAGCGCCTGGCCCACGATGCGCGACAGCGTGTCCATCGCACCGCCCGGCGAGGCCGAAACCACGAATCGCAGACCCTTCACCGGCCACGACTGCGCCAGCGCCGGCAGCGGCGGCAGCAGCAGCGCGCAGCCGGCAGCGGCGCCGAGCACGCCAGGCAGGTGTCGCGGACGGCAGCGCTGTGCGCTGCGCGCGAAGGATCGGATGAACGGGATCACGGGGAAGCTCGGCCTGCGGCACCTGATCTGGAACTCGAGCATCACGATGCCACGATTCGCGCGCCAGCGCAGCCGTGACGCGCCGGCGCCGGTCGGTACAATGCACGCCGGAGCGACGGCGGGCCTGTAGCTCAGTCGGTCAGAGCAGAGGACTCATAATCCTTTGGTCCTGGGTTCGAGTCCCAGCGGGCCCATCCCCGGCAGCGAACGATCCAGATCGCCGATCGCACCCGTTCATCGAGCGGTGGCGGCGCACCGATGGCGCAGGGCGTCGCGATCTTCGTCGCCGTACGCGTTCTGCACCGCGGGTCCGGTTGCGTCGTGCCCGCTGCCGCCGGATACTGCAGCGCAGGCTCGTGGCGTTGCCGCCGCGCGCGTGTCGAGGAGACTTCCATGTGTGGCCGTCCTGCGCTGATCCGAACCCTTGCCGCTGCACCGGCGCTGCTCGCACTGGCGCTCGTGAGCGGCTGCGCATCGCTCGACGGCAGCGAGCCGGCCGCCGCCCCGTCGCCGTTCGCCGCAGGCGCACAGGCGGTGTACGAGGTGCGCAACGCGTATAACGGCGAGCGCATCGGCAAGGCTACGCTGCGCTTCGGCGCGAGCGGCGCGCTGCTCGACGGCATCGACTACGCAGAGCCGACAGCGGTGGGTTTCGGCACCACGCCCGCCGCGGTCAGCGCGCGCGAGTTCAACAGTGCCGGCGAACTCGTGCGCCAGCGGCGCAGCGACGGTTCGACGACCACGTTCGATCCGCCGCTGCGCGTGCTGCCCTTTCCGCTGCAGCCGGGCACGCGTTTCCGGCAGACGGTGACCGCCTCCGCCGCGGGGCAGCCACCGCGGCGGGTGAGGCTGTACGGGCGTGTGGCCGGCTGGGAGACGGTGCGGGTGGGAGCCGGCGAGTTTCGCGCGCTGCGTGTGGAGCGCGACGTCTACCTCGGTGATCAGGCGTTCAATCGCACGGAGACGGCGCGGCGCGAGATCGACTGGTTCGCGCCGCAGCTCGGACTGATCGTGCGCGCGAGCGAGGACAGCCAGTTCGACGACATCGCATTCGGCAGTGGCGACGAGGGGGGGCAGCCCCCGCCGCGCCGCGGCGACTGGCAGTTGCGCGAACTGCAGACACGCCCGCAGAAGTAGCGCGATGCGGGTCGCGCGCTGGGGGTTGATCTGTCTGCTCGCCGCAGCGGTGTGCGCCGGCACCGCTCTTGCGCAGCCTGCGGCACCGGCACAGGTGCCGCGCGCCGTGCGCGTGCTGGTCGGGTTTCCTGCCGGTGGTGGCACCGATGCGATCGCGCGCCTGCTGGCCGAGCGCATGCGCGAGGAACTGGGCGTGCCGGTGCTGGTCGAGAATCGTCCCGGCGCCGGCGGGCAGATCGCCGCGCAGGCGCTGAAGGCGGCACCGGCCGACGGATCGACGCTGTTCCTGTCGCACGATCACACGATCTCGATCCTGCCACTGGTGACCCGCAACGCGGGCTTCGACCCGGCGAAGGACTTCGTCGCGGTGGCTGGTTTCGCCACCTTCGTCAACGCCGTCGCGGTGAGCGCGGCCACCCCGGCGCGCTCGCTCGGCGAATACGTGAACTGGGTGAAGGGGCAGGGCGGTCGCGCCAGCGTCGGAGTGCCGGCACCAGCCTCGGTGCCGGAGTTTCTGGTGCGCACGCTCGGCGAGCGCTTCACGCTCGACCTCGCACCGGTGCCGTACAAGGGAAGCGCACCGATGATGGCCGAGATGCTGGGTAACCAGATCGCCGCCGGCGTGGCCTCGATTCCGGACTTCATCGACAACCACCGCGCCGGTCGCCTGCGCGTGATCGCGGTGCTCGGCGCCGCTCGTCAGCCGGCGCTGCCCGATGTACCGACGCTGGCCGAACTCGGCGTGGCGGGCTTCGAGGATCTCCCTTACTACGGGCTGTTCGCGCCGGTCGGGGTGCCGAAGCCGGTGCTCGACCAGCTCGCGGCCGCACTCGCGCGCGCGATCGCCGTGCCCGAAGTGCGTGACCGCCTGACCGGGTGGGGTCTTGCCGTGCAGTACATGACCGCGGGCCAGCTCGCCGCGCGCGAGCGCGCCTACACCCGCATCTGGACCGAGATCATCCGCAGGAGCGGGTTTCAGCCGCAATAGCCGGGGCGCGGCCTGCCCTCACTCTGGCTGGATACCCGAGGTCCTGATGATCTGGGCGTAGAGCGCAAGCTCGCGCGCAACCAGCGCGGCGAGCGCCTCCGGGCCGGCGCCCGAAGGTTCGGCGCCCTGCGCCAGCAGCCGGCTGCGCACCTCCGGCACCTGCACCACGCGCGCCATCTCCGCAGCGAGACGGGCGACGATCTCGCG
>CANGUQ010000516.1 GCA_947456915.1 Betaproteobacteria bacterium | reverse complement strand
TCTGTCCGGTCAGATAGCGTGCGTCCGGGCCGCACAGCATGCGCACCATCGCCGCGATCTCCTCGGGTTCGCCGCGGCGACCGAGCGGCGGCATGTTGCTGCGGTGCTCCGGGCGCGGGGGCGCGCCCGGCAGACCCCGTACAGTGTCGATCGTGCCCGGCACCACGCAGTTCACCGTGATGTTCGAGGGTGCAAGATCGAGCGCGAGGCCCTTGGTGAAGCCGGCCAGTCCGGCCTTGGCCGCGATCACGTGCGCGCGGCCGACCGCGCCCTTGTGCCCGGTCTGGCCGCCGATCATGATCACCGCGCCGGCAGCGCTGGCTGCGAGGTGCGGCACGCAGGCCTGCGTGGTGAGAAACGCCCCGTCGAGAATAGTCGTGATCACCCGTCGCCACTCCTCGTGGGTGATCTGCGTGAACGGTGTCTCCGCGCGGATCGCCGCGTTGTTGACGACGATGTCCAGGCGCCCGAAGCGTTGGAGGGTGGCCGCGACCAGCGCGGCGACGGCGGCCGGATCGGTGACATCGGCGATGTGCACCGCCGCCGTCCCGCCAGCGGCTTCGATGAGCGCGCGCGTCTGCTCCGCCTCGGCGCGCGACGTGTTGGCATTGATCATCACCGACGCGCCGCCAGCGGCGAGCGCGCGACAGATGGCGCGGCCGATGTTGCGTGCCCCTCCGGTCACCAGCGCCACCTTGCCGGCGAGTTCAGTCCCCGGCGTCATGCCGATCGAGCTGCTCACGAGCATCCCCCCAGTTGCGTGTTGTTTGCGCGATGCTAGCAGAACGCCCCCGCGCCCCAATTTCTGACAGGGGCCGAAAAAGGGGCCAGGCCCCTTTTCTGAAGGAAAGGAGGAAAGGGGCCTGGCCCCTTTTTCGGTGACGTCGTCGTTGCGGGGCTGTCTGGCGCCGCTCTTGCTAAGATGTCGGGGAAAGCACGTCCGCGTGGACGCCTCAGGAGGGTCGGATGCGCGCAGCAAGACAGATGGCCGGTTCAGCGATGTCCGGTGCCGCGTCGCTTCTCCCGAGCGAGCCGCCCGCCGAAGACCTGTTCGATCCGCGGCACTACGCCGGCGTGCGTCGTCCGCTGCTCGAGGCGGAGACGCCTCCGCCCTGGATCTACACGTCGCAGGTGTTCTACCAGCGCGAGGTCGAGCGCATGTTCCGCCGCGACTGGCAGTTCCTCGGACGCACCGAACAGGTGCCGGAGCCCGGTGACTACTTCTCGGTGGAGTTCGCGGGGGTGCCGCTGATCATCGTGCGCGGGCAGGACAACGTCGTGCGCGCGTTCGCCAACACCTGCCGCCATCGCGGGTCGCTGCTGCTGGATGCGGGCAAGGGCCACTGCAAGGCGATCGTCTGCCCCTATCACAGCTGGACGTACACCCTCGATGGCCGGCTCGCGGGCACGCCCGACATGGATCGTACCGAGGGCTTCCGCGCGGAGGACTACCCGCTGCTGCCGATCCGGCTGGAGACCTGGGCCGGCTTCATGTTCGTGAATTTCGATCCTCAGGCCGGGTCGCTCGCAGCGTATCTGGGCGACCTCGACCAGAAGGTCGGCATGTACGGGCTCGACGACATGGTGCTCGCGCGTCGGCGCGAGTACGTGATCGGCTGCAACTGGAAGCTGTGGGTCGAGAACGCGAAGGAGAGCTACCACATCGCGACTGTGCACAAGCGCACCATCAACCGTTACGCCTCGGCGAAGAGCGCCGGCTACGCTGTCGAGCAGGCCGACGGGCAGTACTGCGTGACCTTCGCCAGCCACGACACCAGCATGGCGCTGCTGCACGGCGATGCCGGCTTTCCGGTGAACGAGCGGCTGATCGGCCGACGCGAAGCGGCGGGCACCTGCGCGCCGCTGATCTATCCGTCGACCTATCTCGCGTGCACGATCGACTGCGCGTGGTACCTGGAGGTGCATCCGCTCGGGCCGACGTCGATGCGTCTGGTGCACGGCGCGCTGTTCCCGCGCGAGCGCCTCGGTCGGCCAGAGTTCGAGCAACTGGCGGCCAACTACTACAAGCGCTGGGACATCACGACCGACGAGGACATCGTTGCCTCGGAGCGCCAGCAGAAGGGACTGGGCTCGCCCTACGCGCTGGCCGGACGCTTCTCGCATCGCGAGCCGCTGGTGCACGCGATCGACAACTGGATCCTGGATCGGGTGCTCGGCTAGCCGCGCGCGCTGCCGGCGCCGACATGCCCGCGCTGACTGCGGCTGTCGCGGCCGAGCACACGATCCTGGCCTGAACTCCGACTCCCATCCCCGACATCCACTGCCACTGAGGTGCCCGTGACCGATCGCTCGTCGCTGTCCGCTTCGCTGCTGCCAGCCGTGCAGCACATGCCCGTCCACCGCGGCCACCGCCTCCGGCGGGCTCGCGCGTTCTGGACGGCGGCACTGCTCGCTGCGAGTCTGGCGTCGCCCCTCCCCGCGCAGGCGCAGTTCCCGGAGAAGCCGCTGCGCATGGTCGTGCCGTTCGCCCCGGGCGGGCCGACCGACATCATCGCGCGGCTGGTCGCTGCGCGGATGGGCGAATCGATGGGCCGCGCGGTGGTGGTGGAGAACCGCACCGGCGCCGGCGGCACGATCGGTGCGGCCGAGGTCGCCCGTTCTCCGGCCGACGGCTACACGCTGATGTTCCACAACGTGTCGACGGCAGTCGTCGCGCACTACGTGTACAGGAAGCTGCCGTACGACACCGTGCGCGACTTCACCCCGATCTCCCGGCTCGCCGACATTCCGAACGTGCTGATCGTCAACCGCGACGTGCCGGCGAAGAACCTGAAGGAGTTCATCGCGTTCGCGCGCGCCAACCCGGGCAAGCTGAACTACGGCTCGTCGGGGATCGGCACCATCCTGCATCTGTCAGGGGAGCTGTTCAAGCAGCTCACGAACACCGACGCCACTCACATCACCTACAAGGGCAGCGCGCCGGCTACCGCCGAGCTGATGGCTGGCGCACTGACCTACCTGTTCGACAACCTGCCCGGGCAGATCGAGGGCATCCGCGCCGGCTCGGTGCGCGCCATCGGCGTCACCACGGCCACGCGCGTGCCGGTGCTGCCCGACGTGCCGACGCTGTCTGAGGCGGGATTGCCGACCTTCCGCAACGCGAGCTGGTTCGCGCTGTACGTGCGCAGTGGCACGCCCGCCGAGATCGCGCGCCGGCTCGAGGCCGAGTCGATCAGGGCGGTCAACGATCCGACGGTGACCCAGCGCATTCGCGATCTGGGCGCGATCCCGATCGCCTCGAGCGCCGACGACCTGGGCCGGTTCTGGCGGGCCGAGCTGGAGAGCTGGCGTCCGCTGATCGAGCGGCTCAATCTGAATCTCGACTGAGCACGCCGCCGCGGCGGCAGCAAGCACGGTCACCGGGGCCGGGTGCCGGAGGGGCCGCGCCATCGGCCCGGCCGGCGCTGCGGGCGGGCG
>CANGUQ010000515.1 GCA_947456915.1 Betaproteobacteria bacterium | reverse complement strand
CGTTGTGGCCATGCCCGTTCGCCCTGCAGCGTCCATCACCGGTGTGCCGGTACCGGCAAGTGCACTCACCCTCGCTGCGCTGGGTGCCGCTCTGACGCTTGCGCCATGCCCGGCACCGGCACAGGCGCCTGCCCCGGCGGCCTCTGCCCCGACAACCGTGGCGGGTGCGTACCCGACCCGGCCGCTGCGGCTGATGGTGCCGTTCGCTGCGGGTGGTGTGTCCGACATTCTCGGCCGCGCGCTTGCGCAGAAGATGACCGAGGTCATCGGGCAGCCGGTGGTGGTGGAGAACCGCGGCGGTGCGGCCGGCACCGTCGGCGCCGACGTGGTCGCCAACGCCGCTCCAGACGGCTACACGATCCTGCTGTCGAGCCTCTCGACGCACTCGATCGCGCCCCACATGCTGAAGAAGCTCCCGTACAGCACGCTGACCGCGTTCAGCGCCATCGGCGGCGTCGCACTCTCGCCGAACACCCTCACCGTCGGCGCGAATCAGCCCCTGAAGTCGGTGAAGGACGTGATCGCCGCTGCCAGGGCCAATCCCGGCAAGATCATCTTCGGCTCCTCCGGCATGGGCAGCATCGGTCATCTGACCGGCGAGACCCTGCGCGCCACGGCCGGCGTCGAGATGACCCACGTGCCGTGCAAGAGCGCCGCGCTCGCCTGCCCCGACGTGATGGGCGGCACCATCACGATGGTGTTCGACACGCTGCCCTCGGCGATGCAGCACATCAGGTCCGGGGTGGTGCGCCCGGTGGCGATGCTCTCGCCGCGGCGCGCGGCGGTGCTGCCCGAAGTGCCGACGATCGCCGAAGCAGGCTTCCCGGAGGCGACGCTCAACTTCTGGTCAGGCCTGTTCGGCCCGGCGAACCTGCCCCCGGCGATCGTGCAGCGGCTGAACGAAGTGCTCGGCAAGTCGCTCGCGGCACCCGACCTGCGCGAGCGTCTGTCCACCCTGGGCGCCGACCCGTGGCCGACCACGGCCAGGGAACTCGAGCAGCGCACCCGCGAGGATTTCGAGCGCATGGGCAAGGTGATCAGGGCGGCGGGGATCCAGCCCGAATAGGGGCGCGCGCAGCCGCTGCCGCGGCAGCGAAGCGCAGCGAAGTGCGACGCGCGGCCGTGCTCCCGGCGCCACGGTGTGCTCCCCGGGCTGCGCGCACACCCTGCACCTGCGCCGGGGCAGACGCTCAGCCAGCGAGCTCGGCACCGCGTGCCGCTTCGCTCAACCGCTCCCCGACCACCCGCCGATCGATCTTGCCGGCACCGTTCAGCGGCAGTTCGCGCTCGGCGACGATCTGTACCAGCCGCGGGTGCGCATACTTCGGGCCGTGCTCCAGGCAGAACCGGCGGATCTCCTCGGGTTGCGCCTGCGCATCGCGGTCGAGCACCACCATCGCGGCAGGCACCCAGCCCTTCACCGCGTGCGGCACGGCAACCACCACCGCGTTGGCGATTGCCGGATGCCGGAACAGCAGATCCTCGACTTCCTTCGGATAGATGTTCTCCCCGCCGCAGGAGAACATGTCGTCCACGCGCGACTTGAAGTAGAAGAAGCCGGCCGCATCGCGGCGCACGACGTCACCGGTGCGCAGCCAGCCGTCGACGAGCTTCTCGCGCGTGACGTCCGGACGCTTGTGGTAGCCGAGACAGTTGTACGGCGACTTCAGCCACAACTCACCCTCGACCTCGCCGGCCACCGCGAGATCCACCGCGGACCCGTCCTCGCGGGTGAGCCGGATGTCGATCTCCGGGGCTGCCACACCGGCCGATCCGCGCGGTACGGGGCGACCGTCGATCGGTGTCCGGAACGGACTGCCGCCCTCGGTCAGGCCGTAGCTCTCGCCGACCTTCACGCCGGGCAGTGCACGCTCGACCTCGTCCATCAGCTCCGGCGTCACCACCGCAGAGCCGATGGTGAGACTCTTCAGTGCGGACAGATCCAGGGAGGCGATCAGCTCGCGCTGCTGCAGCAGCATCGTGAACACGGCTGCCACGCCGCGCGAATAGGTACAGCGATACTTCGCGAGCGCCAGCAGGTAGCCGCGCGGGTCGTAGCCGGGCATCAGCACGAACGATGCACCGGCGTACAGCGCGGGCTTCACCGTGCCGCGCATCGCATTCTTGTGGAACAGCGGCAGCGCGATCATGCCGCGCGCCTCGCGCGGAGTCGGCCACCAGCGCTGGTTGTACTGGACGTACCAGAGCATGCCGGCGTGCGACATCATCGCGCCCTTGGGCAGGCCGGTCGATCCGGACGTGTACGGCTGGAACGCCTGCGCATCGGGGGCAAGCTCGGGCGGCGCGTCGAAGCGCGCTGCCGCATCGCGCGCCGCCGCGTAGTCGAGCCACCCTGCGGCTGCGACCGGCTCGGTGGTGATGCGATGCTCGATCCCCGCCGCCTGCACCACCTCGACCGCGGCCGGATGCGCCGCCGGCTCGATCAGCACGGCACGGCACTCGGCGTCGCTCAGGATGAACTGCAGCGTCTCGCGCGCGAGCCGCGTGTTGATCGGCACCGGTATCGCGCCCGTGCGCATCGCGCCGAAGAAGAACTCCAGGAACTCCGTGCGGTTGCCGACGATCATCCCGACGCGCTCGCCTGGGCGCACGCCCAGCGCGCTGATCATGCCCGCCACCCGGTCCGCGCGCTCGTCGAGCTGTGCGTAGGTGGTCTGCCGCTCGCTGCCGCCGTACAGGTCGTAGATCGCGGTCTTGTGCGGATCGCGCTCCACCGATGCGCTGAAGAACCAGCCGAGATTGCGCGCGCGGCGCTGCGCGGCGCTGCTCATCGCCGCAGCCCGTCTGGCCGCGCGGCACCGTCCATCGCCGGTGCGCTGCGCAACAGCAGCGTCCCGCCCGGCAGCCGGATCGCCTGAAACCGCCTCGAGTGCTGCATCAGATTCCTCCCGCCGGCGGTCCGCCCCCCGGAGCGTCGAACACCGGATTTCGACCGAGGTAGCCGGCGATCACCCATGCGTAGACCCTGGCCGCATCGAACACCTTGTCGACCGACGCGAGGTCGAGATCGGTATGGGCAAACGACTGTTCGCCGGGACCGAAGTTGGCCGTCGGAATGCCCACGTGGTTGAGATAGCCCTGATCGTGCGCCGACTGGCCGTAGAAGGTGTCGACGCGGTGCCCGAGCATCGCCTCGCAACCGCTCTGCAGCAATCGGGCGGGCAGCGAATCCTCGCCGACCAGGCTTGGAAACATGTAGGCGCCCGCCTCGACCTCGCAGCGAAACGCGCGCCCGGAGATCGGGTCGGGCCAGTCGTCGAGCGTACGCGCGACGCGCTCGATCGCCGCCACCGCGGCCGCCGGGTCGTCGCCGGGCAGCAGGCGCTGGTCGAGCCGAACGACGCAGCGTCCCTGCACCGTGTGGGTGGACTTCGGAAAGCTCTCGATGCCATTGCAGGTGAGCCACGCGCGGCCCAGGCCCGGG
>CANGUQ010000514.1 GCA_947456915.1 Betaproteobacteria bacterium | reverse complement strand
CTGCCGGGCTCGGGCCGGCAGCGCCCGTACCGACATCAGTGCAGTGCCTGCCCGGCCGCACCCGGCCGGCGCACGGGCGCCCCGACCGCGCCCCGCAAACAGGCCGCCGCCCGCGCCGCACGCAATGCCTTCCAGACATGCCGCGAACCCTCGCAGGAGTCCAGCCGATGACCCGTCCTCTTGCCCCGCAGATGCTGGCCGCAGCTCTGGCGACCGCCGGCGCGCTGCTCGCCGCGCCGCTCCTCGCCCAGAGCTGGCCGGCCAAGCCGGTACGCATGGTCATTCCGTGGCCACCGGGCGGCGGCAACGACATCCTCGGCCGCGTCCTCGCCGACCCGCTTGGACAGGCGCTGGGGCAGTCGATCGTGGTCGAGAATCGCGGCGGCTCGAACGGACTGCTCGGCGCCGAGGTGGTCGCGCGGGCGCCTGCAGACGGCTACACGATCATGTTCCACAGCGTCACCTCGCACATGCTCAATCCGGCGTTCTATCCGAAGGTGCCGTACGACACGATCGCCGACTTCCAGCCGATCACGCTGGTGGGCGAAGTGCCGCTGGTGATCCTCGCCCACCCGTCGCTGCCGGCGAAGAGCGTCAAGGAACTGATCGCACTGGCGAGGAAGCAGCCCGGCGCACTGTCGTGGGCTTCGTTCGGCATCGGCAGCATGAGTCACCTCGGCGGCGAGATGTTCATGTCGACGCTGGGCATCAGGATGAATCATGTGCCGTACAAGGGCGGTGGCCCGGCGATGATCGACATCTTCGGCGGTCACGTGCCGGTTTACTTCTCCAGTCTGGCCACTGCGATCGCCCCGGTGAAGAACGGCAAGCTGCGCGGCCTGGCGATCACCTCGGCGGCGCGGACGAAACTGCTGCCCGACGTGCCCACCGTGAACGAGGCCGCCGGCATCACTGGCTACGACGCCACGATCATGTACGGCGTCTTTGCGCCAGCGAAGGTTCCGGCCGACATGGTCAAGCGGCTGAACGAGACGCTGGGACGCCTGCTCCGCAATCCCGACATCGTCGGCAAGCTCGAGGCACAGGGCCTGTCGGGCGCCACCCCCGGCACGCCGGAAGAGATGGCTGCATACATCAGGACCAATCTGCCGCGCTGGTCGAAGATCGTGCGCGACTCCGGCGTCAAGGTCGACTGATCCCTGCCCGACCAACGCCGAACAGGCCCGCCGCAACACGCCAGGAAAAGCAGGAAAAGGGGCCAGGCCCCCTGTTACAAATCTGACTGACCGAGATCGAAAAGGGGCCAGGCCCCTGTTACAAAGCTTACGAGGCGGGCTGCGCGGGCACGGGGGTTGCATCACTGCTCGCGCCCGGGCCTGCCATGCATCCCGAATCTGCCATCCACGAACACCTGTAAGCACCACCAGAAAGGACTCTTCGCCATGTTCAACCCGTTCCAGCCCCTGCAACTGATCGAGACGGAAGTCTTCACCACGCTGCCGGCCAAGTACCGCAAGAAGGGCCGCACCGACTGGGCGGACCCGAATCGCCAGGGCGCGGAGGTCGAGTGCTTCCTCGAGGGACCGTCGTTCGATCGCGAGGGCAACCTGTGGTTCGTCGACACGGCATTCGGCCGCATCTTCCGCGCCGATCCGAAGGGCAACGTTGAACTCGCGCTGCAGTACCCGGGCTGGCCGAACGGCCTGAAGTTCCACAAGGACGGGCGCATCTTCGTCGCCGACTACAAGATGGGCATCCTCGTCATCGATCCGAAGACGATGAAGATCGAGGAAGTGCTGCGCACCGCGTTCAGCGAAGGCTTCAAGGGCTGCAATGATCTGCACTTCGCCTCCAACGGTGATCTGTACTTCACCGATCAGGGCCAGACCGGCATCGCCGACCCGACCGGCCGCGTGTTCCGCTGGCGCGCCAGCGGTGCGCTCGACCGCCTGTGCAGCAACGTGCCCAGCCCCAACGGCATCACGCTCTCCACCGTGGAGAAGCACTGCTACGTCGGCGTCACGCGCTCGAACTCGGTGTGGCGGCTGCCGCTGATGCACGACGGTTCGATCTCCAAGACCGGCGTGTGCATCCAGCTCTCCGGCGGTGTCGGCGGTCCCGACGGCATCGAAATGGACAGCGAGAACGGCCTGCTCGTGTGCCAGCTCGGCATCGGCGTGTGGCGCTTCGATTCGAACATGCTCCCCACGCACCTGATCCACTCCACGGATCACAAGCACCATCATCTGGCGAACATCGCCTTCGGCGGCCCCGACCTGAAGACCGTGTACATCACCGAGTCGCTGTCGGGTGACATCCTGATGGCGAAGATCCCGGTCGCAGGCAAGAAGATCTTCGGACTGACCTGAACATGAAGAGGATCGACAGCGTACTGATCTACGGCTACGGGGTGATGGGCCGCGGCGTGGCGAAGACCTTTGCCAGCCACGGCTTCGACACCACCGTGCGCTCGGCGCGGGCGGCGTCGATCACCGACCTGCCTGCGGGCGTCAAGGCGGTGAGCAGCCTGCCGGACAAGGCGGCCGACCTGGTGATCGAGCTCGTGCCGGAGGACGTCCCGACCAAGCAGAAGGTGTTCGCCGAGATCGAGGCCGCGTGGGCCGGGCAGGACTACCTGCTCGGCACCGGCACATCCGGTCTCGACCTGATCGAACTGGCGAGACCGCTGAAGGCACCGGAGAGGTTCCTCGGCATCCACTACTTCATGCCGGCCGACACCGCGCCCGTAGTGGAGGTGATGGGTGGCCCGGCATCCTCGCGCGAATCGGTGGACGTCACCGCCGAGGCGCTGCGCCGGTCGGGCAAGGAAACGGTGGTGCTGTACAAGCCGATCATCGGTTTCCTGGTGAACCGGCTCCAGCACGCGATCCTGAGCGAGGCCTACTACCTCATCGAGAACGGGATCGCCGATGCGGCTGCGATCGACCACGCCGCGCGCCGCCTGCTCGCTCCGCGGATGTGCCTGAACGGCCTGATCCAGCAGAAGGACATCAGCGGTCTGAAGATCCACGCCGAGGCTCAGGCGTCGATCGTCCCCGCGCTGTTTCACACCAGTGTGGCGAATCCGATGCTGCAGGCGATGGTGCAGCGCGGCGAGACCGGTCTCGGTGCCGGCAAGGGCTTCTACGACTGGGCCGGCTGCGATACCGACGCGGTGCGCAAGCAGGCGTCGTCACAGTTGTCGGCTCTGCTGCAGTTCATCGACAACGCGCTTCCCAGGGCGTTGCCCAATACCGAGCCCAGGCCGCGCGACCCGCGCTCCGGCTGACCGGCAGGAGCCGCCGCGGCGCCCGGGCGCCCGGGTGTCCGGGTGTCCGGGTGTCCGGGTGTCCGGGTGTCCGGGTGTCCGGGGGACCAAGTGACCGGGGAACCAGGTGACCGGGTGACCGGTGGCGGCGACGGCACGGATGGCGAAGGCCGGGTCGGCGCCTGCAGCCGCCGCGGGACATGCGCCTGCGGTTGGCTCCG
>CANGUQ010000513.1 GCA_947456915.1 Betaproteobacteria bacterium | reverse complement strand
GGTCACCTTCAACACGATCGGGCTGCAGGTAGCGGCGCGGCGCGAGGAGATCGAGGTGTCGCGGCTGATCGGGGCCACGCGCGGCTTCATCCGTCGCCCGTTCCTGTATCTGGGCGCGGTGCAGGGGCTGGCCGGAGGGCTCCTCGCCTGCGCGCTCGCCACGCTGTGCGTGCTCTGGTTCAACCGCCAGTTGCCGGAACTCGCCGGGCTGTACGGCAGCAGCTTCACTGCGCTGGGGCTGCCGGCCGCGCAGTGGGCGGCGGTGGCGGGCGCCAGCGCCGCACTGGGCTGGCTCGGCGCGTGGCTGGCGGTCGCCCGCCCGCTGCGCCAGATCGATCGGCGCTGAACAGTCAAGTCGCGGGCGATCGTGCCGATACATGGATTCGCGCCCCACTTGCAGCGTTGTCGATGTCCAGCGTCGCACCCGAGTACACGCCCCCCCTGCCCGACTCCGGGTTCAAGCGTCGCGGCAACCGCCGCGCCGGGGGGCTGTATTCGCCGGACAGCCGCTACCGCTACCGGCTCTGGCAGCGCTGGGACTCCACCCGCGGGAACTGCTGCTTCGTGCTGACCCGCCCCGGGCCGCAGGACGAGGCCGGGACCGATCCGGTACTGGTGCGCCTCGCGGGGATCGCCGCGGGAGCGGGCTGTGGCGGCATGGATGTGGTGACGCTGTTCGCCCGACGCGCGCCGAACTGGTCCGATCTGGAGCGATCGTCCGACCCCGTGGGTCCGGCCAATGACGTTGTCCTGATGCACGCGGCGACCAGCGCCGCGATGGTGGTGTGTGCGTGGGGCCAGCACGGCCTGTTCATGGGCCGCGGGCGCAGCGTGCAGCAGATGCTGGAGTCCGCCGGCATCGGGCTGTTCATTCTCGGGGAGACTGCAGCCGGGCACCCGGAGCATCCCAGCCTGGTGTCATTCGACCGACAGCCAGTGCGCTGGCGCTGAAGCGGGGCAGCCGGCAGCGCTGCGGCGGCTCTCTGGTCGAACGATTCCAGCGTCACTGTCCGTCGCCCGCCATCGGCCGCGAGCCGTGCGCCGCCTGCCGTTCGCGGCTGCGCAGGGATGGCCCGGCCGCGTCACGCCCTCACAGCCGGCCGCTCCGAGCCCGCAGCTGCGCGGATGCCCGCCTGCCGCCGCTGCGCGCGTCTGTCCTGCAGCAACACCCCGCCCGCGCCTGCATCACCCGGACGCTGTAACGCATTGATACACATTGACTATTCGCAGGACCTTCAATCCTGATTGAAATAGTCGGGATCTTGTTCCAGGATTAGCACTCTCGAAGCTAAAGTGCTAACATTCATTTGCAAGGGGTTCACCGTACCGGGTTCTGAACCAAGGAGACGTGATCCATGACTACCGCTATCGCTCTGCCCAACGCAATCGCTTCCGGCCCGGCCGGCGTGCCGGCGCGCAGTTCGCTGTTTGCCGCGATGCCGGTCCCTTCGGCCAGCAGCCTGGAGAGCTACATCCAGGCCGTCAATCGCC
The DNA here is from genome assembly GCA_947456915.1 of Betaproteobacteria bacterium. Classification (GTDB taxonomy): domain Bacteria; phylum Pseudomonadota; class Gammaproteobacteria; order Burkholderiales; family CAIKXV01; genus CAIKXV01. The sequence continues at coordinate 1,971 of CANGUQ010000513.1, read as the reverse complement.
TGCCGATCCTCAGCCAGGAGCGCGAGACCGAACTCGCGCGCAAGCTGCGTGACCACGATGACCTCGCGGCCGCCCGCGAACTGGTGATGTCGCACCTGCGCGTCGTGGTGTCGGTCGCCCGCGGCTACATGGGCTATGGCCTGCAGCAGGCCGACCTGATCCAGGAAGGCAACATCGGCCTGATGAAGGCTGTCAAGCGCTTCGATCCGGAGCGCGGCGTCCGGCTGGTGTCTTTCGCCGTGCACTGGATTCGCGCCGAGATGCACGAGTACATCCTCAGGAACTGGCGCATCGTGAAGGTGGCGACCACCAAGGCGCAGCGCAAGCTGTTCTTCAACCTGCGCAGCATGAAGCAGGGTCCGGGCGCGCTCGCACCGAGCGAGGTCACCGGCGTCGCGCGCGCTCTCGGCGTGCGTGAGGAAGACGTGGTCGAGATGGAGACCCGCATGGGTGGCCATGACGTCGCGCTCGACCCGGTCAGCACCGACGACGAAGACGCGTACGGCCCGATCGCCTACATCGCCGACCCGGGCGCGAGTCCGATGCAGCAGCTCGAACAGGCGCAGACCGCACACCTGCGTCAGAGCGGGCTCGCCACCGCGCTGGCCGACCTCGACCCGCGCAGCCGGCGCATCATCGAGGCACGCTGGCTGCAGGAGGACGGCGGCGCCACCCTGCACGATCTGGCTGCGGAGTTCGGCGTGTCGGCCGAGCGCATCCGGCAGATCGAGGCGAAGGCGATGCTGAAGATCCGGGCAGCGCTGCAGCAGGCCGCCTGATCGCAGTGCACCGCACCCGTCCCGGGCACTGCACGGGACGGGCCGCGGATCGCGCCGCAGCCTGCCGGCACCGGTACCGCCGGGTTCACCCCGGGCGGTGGCCGCATCGCACGCAGGCGCGGATGCGCGCGACCGGGCAGTGCCGACCGCCGGCCGCGTGATTGCGGCCCTCGCACACGGTCCGGCGGTCGCACGCGCGCTGCTGGCCAGTCGACCCGGCGACAGCGCTTCAATCGAAGCGCAGATCGAGTTCCTTGACCAGCCGCCGCGTGGTGGCCAGTTGCTCGGCGATGAACTGCGCGAACGCTTCCGGGGTGCTGAAAGCGGGTTCAGCGCCTGCTTCGAGCAGTTGCCGCCTCACCTCGGCGCCGCTGGTCGCCTCGCGCACCGCGGCATTGAGCCGCAGCACGATCGGCCGCGGCAGACCTGCCGGGCCGAGCAGGCCGAACCACCCGGACGCCTGATAGGCAGGCACACCGGACTCGCGAACGGTCGGCACGTCGGACATCAGCGGCGAGCGGGTGCTGCCGCCGACCGCGAGCGCCCGCAGCTTGCCTGCCTTCACCTGCGCCACGCTGCCGGCCATCGGGCCGAGGTAGAACTGGGTTTCGCCGGCGACCGTCGCGGCGGTCGCCGGCGCACCACCCTTGTAGGGCACGTGCACGGTGAGGTCCGTGATGCCGGCCACGCTCACGAACAGCGCCACCGCGAAGTGGCTGGTCGATCCGCTGCCACCCGAGGCGTAGTTCAGCGTGCCGGGCTTCGCACGCGCGAGCGCGATCAGCTCCTTGACGTTCATCGCCGGCACCGAGGGGTGGACGACCAGCAGGTTCTGGGCAATGGCGAACGGCGAGATCGGCGTGAAGTCGCGGATCGGGTCGTAGCCGAGCCTGGGCTGGATCACCGGCGAGAACGAGTGGGTGGAGATCGAACCGGCGAGCAGCGTGTAGCCGTCGGGCAACGCGCGCGCCGCCAGCTCGCCCCCGATGGTGCCGCCGGCACCGCCGCGATTGTCGATCACCAGCGGCACCTGCAACACCTCGGCCAGCCGGTTGACGACGATGCGCGCAATCACGTCGTTGGCCCCCCCGGGCGGATTGGGCGAGATCAGGCGGATCGGACGCACGGGATAAGCCGGCCCGGCGCTCGCGCTCGCGCCCGCACGTGCGCTCGCAGCCGGTTGCGCGTGCAG
>CANGUQ010000512.1 GCA_947456915.1 Betaproteobacteria bacterium | reverse complement strand
TAGGACATCCACACGAAGAACGCATAACCCCCCATCGCGAGGAAGTCGGAAAAGCTCGACCAGTTCATCGCGCCCCCTGTTCGTTGGACCCCGGCAGGGCCTCGGAGGTTCCTGACGGCCTCCCGTGGCCTTCGGCCACCAGCAGTTCGCCCACCCATGCACTGTGCTGCTCGCGCCCGATGATGATCGACCGCACCCGCGCGAGCGAGATGGCGATCGTGTACATCCACGCCGCGAACGCCATCACCAGCATGCCGGTGAGCATCACGGTCGCCATCGACGAGCTGCCGGGCCTGACCGACGCGCCCTGATGCAGCGTGTTCCACCACTGCACCGAGAAATAGATGATCGGGATGTTGACCACGCCGACCAGCGTGAGCACGGCACCGGCCCGGTCGGCCCGCCGCGGATCGTCGATCGACGCGCGCAGGGCCATGTAACCGATGTAGAGAAAGAACAGGATGAGCGTGGAGGTGAGCCGTGCATCCCACACCCAGTAGGTGCCCCAGGTCGGGCGGCCCCAGAACGGGCCGGTCCACAGCGCGACGAAGGTGAACAGCGCACCGGTCGGAGCCAGCGCCTGCACCATCATGCCCGAGAGGCGCGTGTTGAACACGACCCCGGCCGCTGCCCAGCCCGCCATCACCAGGTAGGTGAACATGCCCATCCAGGCCGCCGGCACGTGGATGTAGATGATGCGGTACGAATCCCCCTGCTGGAAGTCGGTGGGTGCCAGGACCATCCCGATGTACAGGCCGACCAGCGTGGTCACCACCGCCGCGCCCGTGAACCACGGGATCATCCGGCCGGCGAGGCCATAGAAGCTCGCCGGGGCGGCGTACTTGAACCAGTGGATGGCCATCGGGTGGAAGGTGTGGGCTCTGTCAGTCCAGCGATATCCGCACGGCCGCGGCCGCGGCCCAGGGTGCGAAGGTCAGGGTGAACACCGTCAGCGCGGCGAGCAGCGAGAGGTGTCCCCCCGCATCCAGCCCGCCCAGTGTCGCCTCTACGGCACCGGCACCGAAGATGAGAGCCGGAATATACAGCGGCAGCACGAGAACCGCAGTCAATACGCCTCCGCCCCGCAGCCCGAGCGTGAGCGCCGCCCCGACCGCGCCGATCGCGCCGAGGATCGGCGTGCCCAGCGCGAGCGACGCCACCAGCACCCAGACTGTCGACGACGGCAGGTCGAACTGCAGCGCGATCAGCGGCGCGAGCAGGGTCAGCGGCAGGCCGGTGGTCAGCCAGTGGGCGACCAGCTTGGCGAACACGATCAGCGACAGCGGCTGCGGCGCGAGCGCCAGCTGCTCCAGCGTGCCGTCCGCATGGTCGGCCGCGAACAGCCTCGGCAGCGCCAGCAGCGAGGCGAGCAGCGCCGCCACCCACAGCACGCCGGGGGCGATCTCGCGCAGCAGCTCCGGCTGCGGCCCGATGCCCAGCGGGAACAGGCTGACCACGATGATGAAGAAGAACAGCGTCGTCATCAGCTCCGCCGGACGGCGCAGCGTCAGCAGCAGGTCACGCCGCAGCACGGTAATTGGGGTCAGACACCAATTAAAGTTCACCGGCAGCTCCCAGGCCGAGAGCGGATAAATGGGGTCAGACACCATTTATCGGGCACCTGGGGTGAATCCGGCGCGGCCGCTCCGATAAATGGTGTCTGACCCCATTTATCCCCCCGTTCGTCCTTCATCGGGCGCCTCCCAGCCGCAACGGGTGCAGCGTGGCCGGCGCGGCCGGCTCGATGGCATGGTGCGTCGCCACCACCGCGACGCCGCCGCCATGCAGGTGCCGCCCGAGCCGTGCGATGAACGCATCCGCCGCCTCGGTGTCGAGCGCGGCCAGCGGCTCATCGAGCAGCCAGAGCTTGCGGTGTCCCAGGTACAGCTGCGCCAGCGCGACCCGCCGGCGCTGGCCCTGCGACAGCACCCGCCCGGGCAGCATCTCGCGGCCGGTGAGGCCGACTTCGGCCAGCGCGGCGTCGATCGCGGCGGCGTCCACCGACACGCCGGCGATCCCTGCCGATATCGCCAGGTTCTCGCGCGCGGTCAGGTCGTCCTTGATCGCCGGCGCATGGCCGAGATAGCAGAGGTCGGCGAAGTACTCGTCGCCCAGTTCATCGAGCGGCGCGCCGTTCCAGCGCATCACGCCCGCCTCAGGGCGCACCAGCCGCGCCAGGACCCGAAGCAGCGTCGTCTTGCCGGTGCCGTTGCGGCCGGTCACCTGCAACAGTCCACCCGCCGGGACGGAGAAGTCCAGGCCGGCGAACAGCACCCGATCGCCACGCGCCGCGGCGAGGGCCGACACTTCGAGCAAAACCACCTCCCGGCAAAGCGTTTATTCTACTCTGCGCGATGCAACAGCCGAACGATGGACACGAGGACTACCTCGAATCGCTGAAACGCGAGCGCGAGGGGCGCGGGCACCTGCCCGAGGACGCGACCTTTGCCGAGAAGGCCGAGTTTCACGCGCTGCGCACGCTGGCGATCGCCGCCGCCGCCGCGGTGTTCTGCCTGGTCTGGTACCGGGTGAACGGTCTGTGCGGCCCGGGCTGCCAGCGCTCGGGTGCGATCGCGGTGTTCATGGGCCTGGCGATGGTCGCCGCGCTGTTCTGCTGCAGCCTGTACTACATGCTGGTGCGCAAGGTGGTTTCCATCCGGGCGGCGCTGGGCATGCATGCGGTCGCGGCGGTGCTGGCCTGGACGCTGTGGATCGTCCCGATGCGGGCGGCCGGGGTGGCGCAGGTCGTGGAGCAGGAAGTGCGTACCGCGCAGATGCGCCAGGCCGGCGCCGAGGGGGCCGGTGCGCGCACGAAATGGATCGCCACGCTGGCGGCGAGCGAACGCCGTGGCCCGCCCGGCACGTTCCCCGAAGATACAGTGTCTATCGCCGACGATGGCGACACCGCCACGGTCACCAACCGCACGAACCTGCAGCTGACGGTCGCGCTGGCGCGGGTGCGTGAGGTACCGGGCCCGGGTCCGGGCGACGCGGGCACTGCCGCCCGCTGGACCGGCTGCGGCATGTACGCCGAGCGCGGCAGCGCGCGCTACCACTGGCACTCCCTGTCGCCCGGCATGAGCGTGTCCTGGCGCCTGCGCGAGCCCTGCGCCGACGCCTACCGCGGCGCGCCGCTCGAAGTGCGTATCGGGAAGGAGCCCTCCGACAACGCCGCCTGGTGGGCCGACTCGGCGTTCGAGAAGCCGGGCGGCCGCGAATACGACGGCGTGCGCTGAGGTGACGAAGACGACCTCCGGCGGCTGGATGGTACTGGCCGAACTCGGCCACCTGATGCTGTTCGGCTTCGCACTGGCCGCCGACAGCCGCTGGACCTGGACCTTCGCGCTCGGCGCGAGCGGGCTGCTGGCCTTCTCCGCCTGGATCGCCGCCAGGCGCCGCAGCGACGCGATGGAGATCACGCCCCGGTCGCGCATCGCCTCGGCCGCGCAGGGCTATGTCGAACTCGCCGG
>CANGUQ010000511.1 GCA_947456915.1 Betaproteobacteria bacterium | reverse complement strand
CTGTGCGCGGCGCGCGAGTCCGCGTGCCGCGGCGTCGGCGAGCGCCTCGAACTCGCCGTAGGTCCACTCGCGCGGCGGGGTCGTCGCCGGTTCGATCAGCGCCAGTCGCGCGGGGTCGTCGCGCAGGTGCGGCGCGGCCAGCGCGCCCAGGTTGTACGGCTGTTGCATCGATGCTCTCCAGTGACCGTTGCTGCTACTCGACGAACTCGAGCAGGGTGTTCGTCGCGCGGCGGGCGGCGACGACGACACGGCTGCCCTGGTCGTGCACGTCGCGCGCCGGCAGCGCACGCAGTGCCAGACGCAGCGCGTCGAGGCTCGCGCAGCGCAACGCGAGCCCTGCCATCCACGCGCTGCGGCCTGCCGCGTCGCCGGCGAAATCGCCGTAGCGGTGGTGCAGTGCCTCGGCGGTGACCAGTTCGATACGCAGGCGGCCCAGCGTGAGTTCGGCACGATCTGCGCCCTCGCGCATCGAGGCCTCCGCAAACAGCGGCGCGAGGCGTGCCGCTTCGGTGGCCGGATCGGGCACCACCACCAGCAGCCGGATGATCTCGCGCGCGGAGTTCGGGTGCGCGCGCAGGCCGTCGCGCCAGACCAGTTCGCGCGTGAGGTGCTCGCAGGCGAACACGCGCCCCCAGTCCACTGCCTGCGGCGGCAGGCGCACCAGTTCGAACCGCGCCTCGCGGGTACCCTCGCCGGTGGCCACCGGTCGTGCGAGGGACAGCGGCGGCTGCGGCGCGAACTTCGCGCGTTCGAGCGCTGCGTGCACGCCGGCGGCGCTGTCGGTGGCGAGCGCCAGCGCGTTCAGTCCGATCGCGCTGCCGGTCAGTTCGGGCCGCGTCTGCGTGGCGCCCGGCGGCATGCCCAGCAGTTCGAGGTAGTCCGGGCCGAACATCATCAGGTGATTGATCGAACCGGTGCTGTGGTAGCCGCGCGGGGTCAGGCGAAAGCCCAGCCGCGCGAACGCGTCCACCGCCTCGTCGAGGCGGTCAGCGGTGTTGATGACGACGTGGTCGAGACCGAGGCAGTGCGGGATCATGGGGCGGGACGCAACGAGGGCGCGTGCGGGCGCGTGGGGAGAACGTGGAGAGGGCGTGGGCAGGGCGCGGTGCAGGCTCCGACCGCACGGTCGCGCGTACCTTGACCACGTGGCCGGCGAGCGTGGGACATCCGGCACAACCGCGAGTGTAGCGGCAGCCCGGTGCCGCCCGCGCTGCGCCGGGTCTAGGCGAGCCGCGCCACGGCGCGGCCGATGCGCCGGCAGCCTTCCTCCAGCATCGCCAGCGACGACGCGGTCGAGATGCGGAAGTAGGGCGACATTCCGTAGACCTCGCCCTGCAGCACACCGACCCCGGCCTCGTCGAGAAAGTAGAGGATCACGTCACGATCGGTGCGCAGCACCTCGCCGGCGGGCGTGCGCCGGCCGATCAGCCCGGCACACGAGGGGAACACGTAGAACGCGCCCTGCGGTGTGCTGCACGACAGCCCGGGGATCGCGTTCAGCATCCGCACCACGATGTCGCGCCGCTGCTGGAACTCGCGACAGCGCGTGGCGATGAAGTCCTGCGGCCCTGTCAGTGCCGCGATCGCCGCAGCCTGGCTGATCGAACTCGGGTTGGTCGTGCTCTGCGACTGCAGCTTGGCCATGTTGCGGATCAGCGCTTTCGGACCTGCGGCGTAGCCCAGACGCCAGCCGGTCATCGCGTAGGCCTTGGACACGCCGTTGACGGTGAGCGTGCGGTCGTACAGCGCGGGCTCCACCTGCGCCATCGTCGCGAAGCTGCGCCCGTCGTAGATCAGGTGCTCGTAGATGTCGTCGGACACGACGTGGATCTTCGGGTGCGGCAGCAGCACCTGCGCCAGCGCCTTCATCTCCGCGGCGCTGTAGGTCGCGCCGCTCGGGTTGTTCGGCGAGCAGAACACCACCCACTTGGTGCGCGGGGTGATCGCACGCGCGAGCTGCTCGGCCTGCAGCTTGAAGCCGTGCTCCTCCAGGCACGACACCACCACCGGGCGTCCGCCGGCGAGCAGCACCATGTCGATGTACGACACCCAGTACGGCGCCGGGATGATCACCTCGTCGCCGTCCTCGACGGTGGCGAGCAGCGCGTTGAACAGCGACTGCTTCGAGCCGGTGGACACGATGATCTGGTCGGGCGCGTAGTCGAGTCCGTTCTCGCGCCTGAACTTGAGCTGCACCGCTGCCTTCATCTGCGCCGTGCCGTCGGGATTGGTATAACGCGTCTGGTCGGTCGCCAGTGCGTGTACCGCGGCCTGCTTGATGTGATCGGGGGTCGGGAAGTCCGGCTCGCCGGTCGTGAGCCCGACGATGTCGCGGCCCTGTGCCTGCAGTTCGCGCACCCGCGCCGAGGCGGCCGAACTCGGGCTGGGCTTGATGCGGTGCATGCGTTGCGCGATCAGCGCGGCGGTCGTGGACATGGCGTGCTCCATGGCCGGGCGTCAGTGCGCCGGCGGGTCGGTGCGATCGGTGGCGGCGGGCGCAGTGGCGGAACGTGTCGCGGCGGGCGCGCTGCCGGACGCTGCATCGTCCCGGCTGACTGTCGCCGGTTCGCTGGCGCTGTGGCTGAACCAGCCTGCGGCGAAGGCCGCTGCGCCCATCAGCGGCATGCCGACGATCAGCAGCAGGTCGCGGATGCGCACGTGGGCGAGCTCCTGCGCGGGCGCTGCAGTGAGCAGGCCCTTGCTCGCCAGATAGAAGTCGGCGAGCAGATAGGCGAGCAGCACAATCAGCGCGGTGGCGGTCGCGGACACCACCGCGAGCAGCGTCGCGTACACGATACGCGAGCGCCGTTCGCTCATCGGTCCGGCCCCGGGTTCAAGACGCGCGCCCCGCTGCGCGCAGCACCATCACGCAGTCGACCGCCGTCGCGGCGTCGGTCGACAGCAGTACCGGGTTCAGATCGACTTCCTCCAGCCGGTCGCCAGCTGCCGCGCCGAAACGCGACACCGCGCAGATCAGCTCGATCAGCGCCGCCCGATCCACCGCCGGCTTGCCGCGGGCGCCGTCGAGCAGGCGACGCCCGCGCAGCTCGAGCAGCATCGCCTCGGCCTGCGCCGGCGTCACCGGACAGTGGCGAAACGCCACATCCTGCATCACCTCGACCAGGATGCCACCCAGTCCTGCCATCAGTACCGGACCGAACGAGGGATCGCGCTTCAACCCGAGCACGAACTCGACGTGGCCGGCGGCCATCTTCTGCACGAGCACGCCGTCGATGCGCGCGCGCGCGTCGTGACGCTGCGCGCTCGCCAGCACCGCGTGCGCTGCCGCGCGTACCGCGTCGGCATCGCGCAGCCCCAGCCGCACGCCGTCGGCTTCGGTCTTGTGCAGGATGTCCGGCGACTCGATCTTCACCGCCACCGGCATGCCCAGCGCCTGCGCCGCGTCGACGGCACCCTGTGCGTCGGCAGCGAGCCGGATCGGGGCGCTCGCCACGCCGCACTGCGCGAGCAG
>CANGUQ010000510.1 GCA_947456915.1 Betaproteobacteria bacterium | reverse complement strand
CCGGCCGGCGCGCTGCCGGCGATCGGCGACAGTGCGGTCCTGGATTTCTGCGGGCTGGGCGGGCAGGCGCTCGCCTTCGCTCCGGCGCTGGTCGACGAGTGGCGCGCTGTGCTGCCGGCCGACGTGCAGGCTGCGCGTGCGGCCGTGGTGGATACCGCCACCGGGGTCGTCGATCCGGCCCGGGTGCTGGCGAACGCGACCTCGCCGCTGATCAATCTCGCCATCCTCGACGCAGCGGGCAGTGGTGGTCTGCACGGACGCGGCATCTACCGGCCGCCGCTGCCGCTGTTCGCCCCGGGCTGAGCGGTGCTGAAGGCACCAGCTGCGCGGCTGGAGCGAGTCGCGCTGCGGTGCCCGCCGCGCCCTGCTCAGCGCGTGCTCCCCGGCTGCCGATGCCTGCGAGGATCCGCGACTTCCCCCTCAGTTCGCCGCACGGGGCATCACGCCGCGCTGTGGCGCGAGCCGCGGTGGCGAGTGCGCGGCGCGGCGCGGCGTCGGTTCGCGGCGTGGGCCAGGCGCGGGGCGAGTGTCGTGCGGGAACGTGTGCGCGCGGTTGCGGACCGGTCAGATCGGTACCGCCATCGCCTCGAACGCCGCTTCCGAGTTCACCAGGTCGACACGCTTGCGCACGATGCGAAGCTGCCCGTCGACCACGCGCAGCCAGTGACGCTGGCGTCCGGCGAACAGGCGCTGCACGTCGAGACGGTACTCGGCCATCAGCAGCGAGGCGTGCACGAGAACGTCGCTCGGTGGCAGGTCGAGCGCAGGATCGGCGGCCGGCGCGGCCTCGATCTCGATGTTGCCGATCAGGTGCGCGGTGCGCGACGGCGGGTTCTGCACGTGGATCAGCGGGTGCTCGAGCCGCTCGACGCGCGTGCGCATCAGGTCGCGGTCGTCGTAGAACAGCGACGCCTGTCCGAACGGCGTGCTCTGGCCGGCAGCTGCCGGCACCCAGTACGCGCCGTCGTCGGTGAACAGCGCCACCCAGTCCCGGAAGCGGCGCTCGTCGAGCAGCCGCGCCTCGCGGAACAGGAACGATTCGATCTGCCCGCGGTCGAGCGGCGCGCTCATGCGGCGCACATGTACGAGAGCCACGCCTTGAACTGGCCGCGCACGATCGCCTCGTCGGTCGACGGACCGGCGAGGACCGGCGGCTCGCCGCTGCCCGGGGCCGGGGCGAGCGTCTCCTCGCGTCCGAGGCCGCGCGAGATGTCGATCCATTCGCTGGCGCGGCTGGCGAGCCCGGCCTGCGCGCGGCCGAACGCCTCGACGTCGTCGGACTGCACGAACGACGCCGCGGCGTGGGTGACGTTGAGCAGGCGGGTGTTGCGCACGTTGATCGCGTCGGGGGCGCCGACGAGCCGGATCGGGTACACGTTGACCTCGGTCAGATCGACCGCCAGCGGCTTGATCACGCGGATGTGCATGTTCAGGCCCATGAACGACGCGTTCGGATAGAGCATCGAGTTGTGCATGCGCGGGGCGAGGATCTGCTCGGCCCGCGCCTCGCCCACTGCCGCAGCGAGCGCCTGGCGATATTCATTCCATGCCGGGCTGGACCGCGCGTCCTCGTTCAGTTCCGTGTTGCTGGTCCAGCCGTGGCCGTAGCCCACCGCGTAGCCGCGGCGCTGCTTCCACTGGGTGGCGGTGCGGCTGCCCTCGATCACCTTCGCGCCTTCGCGGTCGCCCTCGCGGCGCGAGAACTGCACCCCCTGCCGGTTGACGGTCGAGGCGTGGCTGAACGGCACGTGGTAGGAGTCGACGACGTTCTCCACCTGCATCTTCCAGTTTCCGCGGAACAGATAGCGGTGCACGCCGCAGTCGAGGGCGATCTCGCCGCCCGGTGCGCGATCGACGATGTCGTCGATGTTCCGGCGCATCGGATCGATCCACCGGTCGAACTCGATTCCCGAGGTGGCGAGGCTGGCGAACACGAAACCGCGGTGGATGCCCACGCGCGGCGCGCGGGCGAGATCGAAATCGCACAGCCTGAAGCCGGGCGCGCAGCCCTCGTCGACCGGCACCCGCAGCAGCGTGCCGTCACTGTCGAAGGTCCAGCCGTGATAGAGGCAGATCAGCGACTTGCGGTTGCCGCTTCGCTCGGCCACCAGCTTCACGCCGCGGTGCGTGCAGCGGTTGTGCAGCACGCGCACCGACCCGTCGTGGTGGCGTGTCATCAGCACCGGCTGGCGTCCGAGCTCGGTCGTGATGAAGTCGCCGGGGTTGGGCACCTGGCTCGCGTGGCCGACGTACAGCCAGCTGCACCCGAACAGGCGCTCCATCTCCAGTTCGAAGATCGCCGGATCGGTGTACACCCGCCGGTGCACCCGTCCGGGCTCGACCAGGGCCGCCAGGCCCGGGGCACTGAGTGATCCGTCCGGCATCGTCGACTGCCTCCCGCGCAACTGCACGCAATGCCGGAGAGGGTAGCGGAGCGGCGGCGATGGCGTCAACGCGCCCGCCCGGTGTGATCACACTTCGGGCTTGCGCCCGCCGGGGCAAGGCAGGAAACTTGCGGGCTGCCGCGCAGGCCCGGGCGTCATTCGGCTTCTCGGGTCCCGCTTTCCATCCGCAGGAGTTCGCCGATGCAGACTGTCGCACCCGCCCGAGACACCACCGCCGGCAACGGCCTGCTGCGCAGGATCGGCGGCGCAGGACTGGCCTGTGCCGGTCTGCTCGCCGTGGAGGCGCTCGCGCAGGCACCGGCGGCCTATCCGAGCCGGCCGGTTCGCATGGTCGTGGGATTCGCCCCGGGCGGCCCGGCGGACATCATCGCCCGGGCGATCAGCCCGCGCATGGGCGAACTGCTCGGGCAGCCGATCACCGTCGAGAATCGCGGCGGTGCCGCCGGGTCGATCGGCAGCGAGGTGGTCGCGCGCTCGGCGCCGGACGGCTACACGCTGCTGCTCGCGAGCCAGAGCAGCTTCGTGTTCGCCCCCTGGCTGTACACCAAGTTCCCGTACGATCCGGTGCGCGACTTCACGCCGATCTCCACGGTCGTGATCACGCCGTTCGTGATCGCCGTCAATCCGCGCGTGCCGGTGCGGACGGTGGCCGACCTCATCCGCATCGGCAAGGGCAAGAAGGGCTGGCTGACCTTCGGTTCCTCGGGGCCGGGGTCGACCTCGCACATCGGCGGCGAGTTGCTGCAGGTGGCGACCGGTCTGTCGCTGCTGCACGTGCCCTACAAGGGCACCGGGCCGTCGGTGGCCGGGGTGGTCGCCGGCGAGATCGACATGATGGTGGCCGACCTCGGGCCGGTGCAGTCGCACGCGAAGGACGGCCGGCTGCGGCTGCTCGCCGCGGTGGGCAGCCGGCGCAGTCCGGCAGCACCGGAGCTGCCGACGCTGATCGAGGCCGGCCTGAAGGTGCAGCCGCTCGACGGCCGCTTCGGCGTGATGGGGCCGGCCGGGCTGCCCAGGGATCTGCTCGCCCGGCTGCACCAGGTGCTGGTGCAGGTGGTGAAGACGCCGGAGGTGCGCAGCCGCTTCGAGGCGCTGGGCTACGAGCCGGT
>CANGUQ010000509.1 GCA_947456915.1 Betaproteobacteria bacterium | reverse complement strand
CGCACCGCGCGCAGGCGCAGACCGTCGCGGCGCGACCTGCGCCACCGCCCGGCCGACCCGCCGCCGCGATCAGCGTGCGAGATCGCGCATCGCCCGATCGAGCCCCTCGAGCGTCAACGGGTACATGCGATCGCCCATCAGCTTGCGGGTGAGCCCGATCGACTCGTGATACTCCCAGCGCGCCTCGGGTTGCGGATTGATCCAAGCAGCCCGCGCGTAGATGTCGAGCATGCGCTGCAGCCACGCCGCGCCCGGCTCGTCGTTGTTGTGCTCGACGCTGCCGCCGGCGAGCACGATCTCGTACGGACTCATCGTGGCGTCGCCGACGAACACGAGCTTGTAGTCGTTGCCGAACTTGTGCAGCACGTCCATCAGCGGCGTGCGTTCGTCGAAGCGGCGACGGTTGTCCTTCCACACCGACTCGTAGACGAAGTTGTGGAAGTAGAAGTACTCGAGGTGCTTGAACTCGCCGCGCGCGGCGGAGAACAGTTCCTCGACCACCTTGATGTGATCGTCCATCGAACCGCCGACGTCCAGAAACAGCAGCACCTTGACGGCATTGTGCCGCTCGGGCACGAGCTTCAGGTCGAGCCAGCCGCCGTTGCGCGCGGTCGAGCGCACGGTGTCGTCGAGGTCGAGTTCCTCGGCGGCACCCTCGCGCGCGAAGCGGCGCAGCCGGCGCAGCGCGACCTTGATGTTGCGCGTACCCAGTTCGACCTCGGAGTCGAAGTTGCGGAATTCCCGGCGGTCCCACACCTTCACCGCACGGCGGTTGCGCGACTCGTGCTGTCCGATGCGCACGCCCTCGGGGTTGTAGCCGTAGGCCCCGAACGGACTGGTGCCGGCGGTGCCGATCCACTTCGAACCGCCCTGGTGGCGCCCCTTCTGCTCCTCCAGCCGCTCGCGCAGGGTCTGCATCAGCTTGTCCCAGCCGCCCAGCGCCTCGATCATCCGCTTCTCGTCCTCGCTCAGCAGGCGCTCGGCCTGCCGGCGCAGCCACTCCTCGGGAATCGCCGTGCGCAGGTCCGCCGGCGCAGTTGCAACGCCCTTGAAGTAGGCCGCGAACGCGCGGTCGAAGCGGTCGAGATTGGCTTCATCCTTGACCAGCGTCGTGCGGGCGAGATAGTAGAACTCGTCCATGCTGCCCCAGGCGACGTGCTGCTGCAGTCCCTCGAGCAGCGTCAGGTACTCGCGCAGCGACACCGGCAGCCGCGCGCGCCTGAGTTCGAACAGGAAATCGATCAGCACGGCTGCACCGCCGCCGCCCGCGCGCGCGCGGCATCCCTCGCCGGTGCGCCCCGACGCGGCGCAGGCCTGCCGAGCGCCGTCCGCCACAGCGCGAGCTTGGCGTCGAAACCGATCGTGTACGCCGGGCTGGAGGACGGCCGGCGGTGCGCAACGTACCCGCGCTGCTCGAACCACGCGGCGCTGCGCGCAGCCGTGGCGCCGTTGAAGCACACACGCACGAGCCGCGGCGAGGCTGCGAGCAGCGGCGCGAAGGCGTTGGTGGTCGCGTCGCGGATCGCGCTGTCCAGACTGCCCTCGCGCATGCAACGCCCGATCACGTCCCACACGCCGATGCGGTGAGCAAGCAGGCAGGACAGGCGCTCGGCGTAGGGCATCTGCGGCAGCGGCTCGCCGAGGATCGCACCCAGCAGCGGCCAGAAGTGATTGCGCGGGTGGGCGTAGTACTGCGCGTGTGCGAGCGAGGCTGCCGACGGAAAGCTGCCAAGAACCAGCGTGTCGATGCCGGCATCGACCACCGGCGGCAGGCCGCTCGCCTTCATCGCCGCCGTCGTCCTCAGCTCTTGCGGCGCGACATGAAGATCAGCCGCTCGAACAGGTGCACGTCCTGCTCGTTCTTGAGCAGCGCGCCGTGCAGCGGTGGCAGGATCTTGCCGCTGTCGTTGCTGCGCAGCGTCTCCGGGGGAATGTCCTCCGCCATCAGCAGCTTGAGCCAGTCGAGCAGTTCCGAGGTCGAGGGTTTCTTCTTCAGCCCGGGAATCTCGCGCAGTTCGAAGAACGCCTCCATCGCCTCGCGTACCAGCGCCTGCTTGATCCCGGGGAAGTGCACGTCGACGATGCGCGCCATCGTGTCGCGCTCCGGGAACCGGATGTAGTGGAAGAAACAGCGGCGCAGGAACGCGTCGGGCAGTTCCTTCTCGTTGTTGCTGGTGATGATGATCAGCGGCCGGTGCCTCGCGCGCACCAGCTGCTGCGTCTCGTGCACGTAGAACTCCATGCGGTCGAGCTCGCGCAGCAGGTCGTTGGGAAACTCGATGTCCGCCTTGTCGATCTCGTCGATCAGCACGACCGAGCGCTGCTCGCACTCGAACGCGTCCCACAGTCTCCCGCGCACGATGTAGTTGGCGATGTCGGCCACCCGCGCCTCGCCCAGCTGCGAGTCGCGCAACCGCGACACCGCGTCGTACTCGTACAGCCCGTGCTGCGCCTTGGTGGTGGACTTCACGTGCCACTCGAACAGCGGCATCGCCAGCGCGGTGGCCACCTCCTGCGCGAGCATCGTCTTGCCGGTGCCCGGCTCGCCCTTGATCAGCAGGGGCCGCTGCAGGATCACCGCTGCATTCACCGCCATCTTCAGGTCGTCGGTGGCGACGTAGCGCTCGGTTCCGGTAAACATCGTGCTGGGGTCCGCTGGCAGGTGGAAGAGGTGTCCGCCGTGGCATTATAGGTTGCCGGAATCGCTCCCGGCGCTCGACGCGAACGGTCGCGCCCTCGCCGGCACGGCTGCGCCTGCCATGCCGAGATTTGCCGCCAACCTCACGCTGATGTTCAACGAAGTGCCGTTCGTCGAGCGCTTCGCCCGCGCTGCGCGCGCCGGCTTCGCCGGCGTGGAGTTCCTGTTCCCGTACGCCTGGCCTGCGGCGCAGATCGCCGAACTGCTGCACGAGAACGCACTCACGCCCGTACTGCACAACCTGCCGGCCGGTGACTGGGCGGCGGGCGATCGCGGCATCGCCTGCGACCCCGGTCGCGTCGGCGAGTTCCGCGACAGCGTGGGCACCGCCATCGAGTACGCACAGGCGATCGGCTGCCGCCGGCTGAACTGCCTCGCTGGCGCGCTGCCCCCCGGGGTGGCACGCGAGCGGGCGCACGCCACGCTGGTCGCCAACCTGCGCTACGCGGCCGATGCTGCGCAGGCCGCCGGCATGCGGCTGCTCAGCGAACCGATCAACACGCGCGACATGCCGGGCTTCTTCCTCACCGGCACGCAGCAGGCGCTCGACCTGTTCGACGAGACCGGCGCTGCCAGCCTCTGGCTGCAGTACGACGTCTATCACATGCAGATCATGGAGGGCGATCTCGCCCCCACGCTCGCCCGGGCGATCGACCGCATCGCGCACATCCAGTTCGCCGACACCCCGGGGCGGCACGAGCCCGGCACCGGCGAGATCAACTGCGGGTTCCTGTTCCGCCATCTTGACGACCTCGGCTACGACGGCTGGGCGAGCGCCGAGTACCGGCCGGCCGGCGAGACCGAAGCCGGGCTGGCGT
>CANGUQ010000508.1 GCA_947456915.1 Betaproteobacteria bacterium | reverse complement strand
TCGGCCGGCGGCCACCGGCGCTAGTCCGCCCAGTACAGCCGCTGCGGGTTGTCGACCAGGATGCGCCGGCGCATGGACTCGTCGGTGATGGTGCGGGCGAACAGATCGACCAGCGCGCCGTCGTTGGGCATGTCGCCGCTGATGTTAGGGTGCGGGAAGTCGGTGCCCCACAGAACGCGATCCGGCGCGGCCGCCACCAGCGCGCGGGCGTAGGGCATGGCATCTTCGAACGGGGCGCCGGTCGAGGAGATGCGCTCCGAGCCGCTGATCTTCACCCACGCGCGGGCATTGCCGCGCATCAGGTCGAGCAGTTGCACGAACGCCGGCTGCTGCAACCCGTCGCCTGCCCTCACCCGACCCATGTGATCGATGATGAACGGCACCGGCAGCCCGTCGAGCAATGCCCGGTACTGCGGGATGTCCTCGGCGTCGAAGTGCAGCTGCAGATGCCAGCCCAGCGGCGCGATGCGCGCGATCGTCTGCTCGAAGAACGCCATGTCCGGCGCACCGCCGAGGTGGTGCACGAAGTTGAAGCGCACGCCGCGCACGCCGCCAGCGTGCAGGGTGCGCAGCATCGACTCGGTGATCTGCGGACCGACCATCGCGACGCCGCGATAGGCCCCGCCGCTGCGCGCGATCGCATCGAGCATCGCCGTGTTGTCGGAGCCGTGGCAGCTCGCCTGCACCAGCACCGCGCGGCTCAGGCCCAGGTGCCGGTGCAGCGCCGACAGGCGCTCGAAACCGGCATCAGGTGGCGTGTAGGTGCGTTCCGGCGCGTAGGGAAAACGATCGGCGGGACCGAACACGTGGCAGTGGGCGTCGCAGGCGAGCGGCGGCGCGACGTAGCTGGGCTTCAGCGGACTGGGATCAGGCGCTCGGCAGGTCTTCATGGATTCACCTTCTGCAGAGCCCGCGGGCGCGCGCGGGCGATGGGAACTGGGTCGGCACGGCGCGCCTGGCCGCTCCTGCGGCTCGTGACTGCGCGCAGGCGCGAGCCGCTGGTCCGCAACGGCAAGGCCGCGCCGCCACTGCGCTACTGGCGTTCGATCTTCGCCTGCCGCACCACTTCGCCCCAGCGCTTGATCTCGCTGGCGAGCAGGCGGGCGAGGTCCTCCGGCTTGCCGCCGGTGGGCACCACTGCGAGATCGAGCATGCGCTGGCGCACGTCCGCACGGGCGATCGCGGCATTGATCTCGGCGTTGAGACGGTCAACGATCGGCCGCGGCGTCTTCGCCGGTGCCGCCACGCCGTTCCACGCCGACACGTTGTACTGCGGCAGCCCGCTCTCGATGACCGTCGGCACGTTCGGCAGTCCGTCGAAGCGCCGGCCGGAGGTCACCGCAATCGCGCGCAATGCACCGCCGGTGATCTGGGTGAGCACCGGGCTCAGCACCTCGAAGCCCACCTGAACCTCGTTGCCCTGCAGCGCGGCCACCAGCGCCGGCGTGCCCTTGTAGGTGACGGCGTTGATCTCCACCCCGGTCTGCGCAGCCGCCTGCGCGCGGAACAGCTCCATCGCCAGATGCTGCGTGCTGCCGATGTTGATGGAACCGAAGTTGAGCTTCTGCGGGGCGCTCTTCGCCAGCGCGAGCACGTCCTTCACCGAATTGATCTTCGACTCGCGGCCGGTGACGATCACCAGATCGAACGAGGCGAGCGGCGCCACCATCGCGAAGTCCTTGAGCGGATCGTAGGGCAGCGACTTCATCAGCGACACCGCCGCCGCGTTGCCGTTGGCGATCAGCAGCAGGTTGTGGCCGTCAGGCGCCGACTTCGCCACCTGCTCCGCCGCCACGATGCCCCCTGCCCCGGGACGGTTGTCGACCAGAAACGGCTGCCCCATGCGCTCCGCGAGCTGCTGCGCGAGCAGGCGCGAGGTCAGATCGGCCACGCCGCCGGGCGCGAAACCGACGACGATCCGCACGGGGCGCGACGGATAGTCCTGGGCAGCCGCCGGGCCGGACGGCAGCAACGCCGCGCCGGTGGCCAGCACGGCCGCGATCAACAGCGGGCGAGCAGTCATCACATCCTCCTGTAGCCCGGAGTACGCCGGGCAGAGCGGCCGCGATGGTACCCGAACGGCTGCGCCCGCCGCGCGGCGGGCGCGCGCTACGGCAGCAGCCGGTACAGCGTGTGCCGGCGATTGAACGTGTGCGGCCGGATCTGCGTCTTCCAGTCGCCGGTGTCGGAGGCCTTCACCCACGCCGGGCTCTGCGGTACGTCGGCCGAGGCGACCCGGTAGGCCGCGATGTAGCGCGGCACCTCCGGCACCGAGCGCTCGACGACGTAGCGGCGCACCTCGAGCACGCCGGGAACCTTGAGGATCTCCGGCACGTGCTGCGTGTCGTAGATGCGGTTGAAGTCGGCCTCGAGTTCGGCCGGCACGTCCATCTGGACCAGATACATGTACTCGGACATCAGCACCCTCCCCTTGCTCGCGAATCGTTCGTCGCGCGCGAGCCCCGCGCGCGGCCGGCGCTCGTGGCCGTGCGCGGCACTCACTCGATGCGGCGTGTCACTGCCCGCGTCTCGCCGAAGGTCGGCACGTACACCGAGTGCGTCCCGGGTCCGCCGGCCACGATGATGCCGATGTCCTCGGGCCGCGGCGACAGCGGCACCACGGTCTGCTCGCCGTAGTCGGGAAACTCCGCGCGCCGCGCGGTGCCGGTGCGCTCGAAGTCGCGCCGGGCGAATTCGCCGGCGCGCATCGTCGAGCCCAGCCACAGGCGGTGCCTGACCGACGCCTTGTCGTAGCCGGCGCGCGCCAGCACCGCGGCGTGCTCGGGCGACAGCACCAGCCACGGCGCACCGCCGTAGTGGTAGTCGTTGCTGGCCGGAAACGCCATGCAGCGGGCGATGCAGGCGAGCAGCTCGTCCGCGTCCTTGCTGTGCGTGTTCATGTTGAGCGTGCCCGAGGCGCCAACCACCGTCACCGCGCTGTCGCCGGCGCCGAAGCCGCGCTCGAAGCGCAACGACGGCCAGGGACTCTGCTCGTCGTTCTCGCCACAGCAGAACATCAGCTTGCCGGGCTGGCCGTGCGTCGCGCGATCCATCTCCCCCGGCCAGGCGCCGCCGACGTTCTGCAGGATCAGGCGCAGCGCGCGCCCCAGCGTCGCGTTGGCAGCACTGCCCTGACCGAGGCAGTTGAGCGCGCCGTTGACACCGAGGTCGCGCGCGATCGGCCCGCTGACGATCAGCCACGTCGACACCGGATTGGTGGTCGCCTGTACCGCCTGCAGGTTGAACGCCGGATCCGCCACGGCCGCCACGGCCGCCAGCAGCACCGGAAGGTGGTCGGGCACGCATCCGGCGAGCACTGCATTGGCCGCGATGCGCTCGAGCGTCGCCGCGCCGAATCCCGGCGCGAGTCGCGCCACCACCTGCGCACGCCCTGCCGCGGCAGCGCCGAGCATGCGCTCCACGCGATCGGGCGTCGGCGCGATCATCGGCAGACCGTCGCTCCAGCGCCGGGCCTGGCAGAACTCGAAGAATGCCTGCGGGTCGATCGGGGCGCGGAC
>CANGUQ010000507.1 GCA_947456915.1 Betaproteobacteria bacterium | reverse complement strand
TGGCGCGTTGCGGGCACGCGCGTGCGGGAACCCTGCCCGCACCGGGCCTCCGATGCCCCCGGCGATCGGTCCCCGACGCCCGCTGCTGGTCACCGCACCACTCGCACCGGCCCGCGACCAGACGGCCGCCAGCCGAAAAAAAAGCCGCCCGGAGGCGGCTTTTCCGTTCAGCAGAGACGCCGCGATCAGACGCTCCTGCGGCGCATCACCGTAGCCATCAGCAGCAGGCCCGAACCGAAGATCCACATGGCGCCAGGGACGGGGATCGTGGTGATCGTCGCCGACCAGGACTGGGTATCGCTGCCCGGCGTGTAGGCTTGCGAGGTGAACTGGATTACAGCGTCGGTCATCGACTTGTCGCTGCTGTCGAGGAAGTAGCCCGAACCGACTGCACTGAACACCCCGCCGATGTTGGCCATCGTCACCTGCCAGGTCAGTACGCTGAAGCTGACCTGCGGCGCCGCCGGGCCGGGTTCTCCACCCCCGATCACCACCGGAGGCAGGGTGAACCACGGCAGGACGGGCACGAGCGCAGTGCTGATGGGTGTCATCGTGAAGCTGTAGATACCGAGTGGATTCGGCGTGTTGAAGCCCAGGAAACTCTGAGTGTTTCCGGACGGCACCACGAACTGCGTGCCTGACGGCGTGATCGTGTAGCCCCCGGCCGCATCCGAGATGTTGGCGCCACCACCCAGCTGCAGCTGGCTGCCGATCACGATCGCGGCGTTGGCCACCGAGGCACTCAGTACGGCTGCGGAGAGCATGACCGCCGCGCTCAGTCGTTTCAGAAGACGTTTGTTCATGCGACCCCCCGACAAGGATGACGACGGAAAACAGTGAAACCGGAAACTCGACAGATCCGACGGTACCTCAGTGACTGTGACATTTGTCACTCATTTTGACCATGTCCTTGGTCTTTTCGGATCAATCCTTGGTCCTTTCGGATCAATGGGCGAGGTTTCTTGCCAACTGCGCGACATTCACGAATCCAGCGTCGCTGCAGCGCATCAATACGGCCTCGCCTGCTGACTCCACACTACGTTAACCGCCGGTTAACGCAAATGGAAGCCCCGCGCAGCGGCGTTGGCTGACGCCGTTAGTCCATTCGGATCAATCCGGAGAGCGTTCCTGACATTCATGACCATTTTTTCCGGCCCACCCGACAGACGGTAGCCTGTCAGCGACAAGCGGGGCTCTCCGGAGCACGTCGGGCGGCTACTCCGGCTTCACCCCGGCCGCCTTCACCAGTTTCGCCCACTTCGCGATCTCGGACTTGATGTACGCGCCGAACGCCTCGGGCGTCGACGGCGTCGGCTCGAGGCCCTGCGTGAAATAGATGTCCCGCAGTGCGGCAGAGCCGAGGATCTTCACCGTCTCGGCGTTCAGGCGCTCGATCGCCGCGCGCGGCGTCTTCGCAGGCGCCACGAGGCCGTACCAGTTGTTCGCCTCGTAACCGGGCAGCGCCGCCTCGGCGATCGTCGGCAGGTCGGGCAGCATGCTCGCGCGCTTCGCGGTGGTCACCGCGAGCGCGCGGATCTTGCCCGCCTTGATCTGCGGAATGGCGGTGGCTGCGGTGGAGAAGATCATCTGTACCTCGCCGCCGAGCAGCGCCGTCATCGCCGGTGCGCCGCCCTTGTACGGCACGTGGATCAGATCGGTCTTGGTCATCTGTTCCATCAGCACGCCCGCCAGATGCCCGGCGCTGCCTACGCCGGAGGATCCGTAGTTCAGACCGCCGGGTCGCCCGCGCACCAGCGCGATCAGTTCCTTCACGTCCTTCGCCGTCACCGACGGGTGCACCACCAGCACGTTGATCGACGAGGCGACACTGGAGATCGGCGCGAAGTCGCGGATCGGATCGAACCCCAGCTTGTCGTAGATCGTCGGGTTGATCGCGAGCGCCGCGATCGTGCCCATCAGGATCGTGTAGCCGTCGGGCACCGCACGCGCGCTGATCTCGGTGGCGATGTTGCCGCCGGCGCCGGGCCGGTTGTCGACCACCACCTGCTGGCCGAACACTTCGGACAGGCGCTGCGCGAGCGGGCGCGCGGCGGTGTCGGCCCCACCGCCGGGGGCGAAGCCCACCATCATGCGCAGCGGGCGATCCGGGTACGGCGCGCTCTTGCCCGACTGCGCGCAGGCGGCGCCGCTGGCGAGCGCCGCGAGCGCGAACGACGTGAGTGCCATGCCCGCGGCCGGGCTCGAATTGCGCGTCATCTGCATCTCCTTGGATCGTGATGTCGGTGCGCTCCAGCCCGTCGACGACCGCGACGGGTCGGGCCCACGCATGAGAAATCGTCGGGAACCGGGCGCAGCCGCGCTCAGTGCGCCGCGTGCTGCGCGGCCCTGCGCGCCGCCGCCATGCGCGCGGCGATCGCCATCGCCGCCTCCATCGCGCCGCTGCCCGCCTTGTGCTGGCCGACGATGTCGAAGGCGGTGCCGTGCGCCGGCGTGGTGAACACCGTCGGCAGTCCGGCGGTGACGGTCACCCCCTGATTGAAGCCGAGCAGCTTGGTCGCGATCTGGCCCTGGTCGTGGTACATCATCACCACGCCGTCGAACCTGCCGCCGCGTGCCTGGATGAAGATCACGTCCGAGGAGATCGGGCCGACGCAGCCGATGCCCTCGGCGGCCAGCTTCTCCACCGTCGGCCGGATCATCGTGATCTCCTCGTCGCCGAACAGCCCGTTCTCGCCGTTGTGCGGGTTGAGCGCCGCCACGCCGATGCGCGGCGCCGCGATACCCTTCTCGCGCAGCGTGCGATCGGCGAGCCGGATCGCCTCGGCGATGCGCTCGGGCGAGATCAGGTCGAGCGCCTTGCGCAGCGACAGGTGCGAGGTCACGCGGAAGGTGGCGAACTGATCGATCACGTTCATCTCGCCGAAGAAGCCCGAGTGCCCGGTCAGTGCGGCGAACATCTGGTGCTCGTCGTGGTAGTTCCAGCCGCCCTTGAACATCGCGCCCTTGTTGAGTGGCGCGAAGCAGATCCCGTCGAGACGCTTCGCCAGCGCGAGATCGATCATCGCCTTCAGCGTGTCGCCGCAGAGCCGGCCGGCTTCGGGGGAGGCCTGCGCGCGGGGCAGTCGCGCTGGATCCATGTTGCCCAGATCGATCAGCGGCAGCGCCGCGTCCGCCCAGTCGATCGCCTCCACCGACTCGTAGCGGCGCACCGCAAACCCGACCTCGGCATCGGCCTGACCCAGTTCCAGCACCCGCGCATCGCCGATCACCACCACCCGCGCGCCCTGCGGCCACGCCCGGCGGGCGATCATCCGGCACGCGATCTCCGGACCGATCCCGGTGGGATCACCCAGCATCAGGCCGAGCACCGGGCTGGCCGGAAGGGACGGGGCATTCATCTGGCACCTCTGTGCAAGTGGGACGGGCGACCTGCGATGCGGCGCCCGCCGTTCGTGGACACCCGCGCGAAGTCTAGCCGCCCATTATCGCATCGCCACTGCCGGCAACGGCAGCTGCGCGAACGCGCAGGCCGCCGCGGCCGCGCGCGGGCGGCGGAGCTGCGGC
>CANGUQ010000506.1 GCA_947456915.1 Betaproteobacteria bacterium | reverse complement strand
GATGGGCTTCGCACGCAAGGTGGCCGACCGCGTGATCTTCATGGACCGCGGCGAGATCGTCGAGGACACGACCAAGGAGGAGTTCTTCGGCAGCCCGCGCTCGGAACGGGCGCAGGCCTTCCTGTCGAAGATCCTCCACAACTGACCCGAAGAAGGCGAAAAAGGGGCCAGGCCCCTTTTTTGAAAAGGGGTCAGGGTCGGTTTCCGGAGGCCGGCCGTGCTCACCGCCGCCTGGTGCGGGTTGACAGCGCGCGCTGCGCCAGCGGGAGCGTCGTCAACGCGGACGGCGCAGGCGCGTTTCGCGGATAATCCGCCGCGTTGCGCGATCGGGGGATAGCCTCAGGCCGGTCCGCGCCCCACCCCGCGGCCCCGCCGCCCCCACCGAGCCGCTGATGTCCACCACCGCACCTGCTGCACCCGGGTCGAGCTTCTCGACCGCCGCCACCCTGCCCTACGCGGGCACCATCTTCCTGTCGGCGTTCCTGCTGTTCCTGGTACAGCCGATCATCGCCAAGCAGATCCTGCCGTGGTTCGGCGGTTCATCGGCGGTGTGGACCACCTGCCTCGTGTTCTTCCAGAGCACATTGCTCGCCGGCTACGCGTACGCCGATCTGACCACGCGGCTGGGCCAGAAGCGGCAGACGTATCTGCACATCGGCCTGATGGTGCTGTCGCTGATCTCGCTGCCGATCCTCGCCGCGGAGGCGTGGAAGCCCGTCGGGGACGAGGAGCCGATCGGACGCATCCTCCTTCTGCTCACGCTGACCATCGGTCTGCCCTACTTCCTGCTCTCGACCACCACGCCGCTGCTGCAGACCTGGTACTGGCAGCGTTTCCGCTCCGGGGTGCCGTACCGGCTGTTCGCCCTGTCGAACTTCGCCTCGCTGCTCGCTCTGCTGGGCTTCCCGGTGCTGTTCGAGCCGTGGCTCGATCTGAACGCACTGGGCTGGGGGTGGTCGGCGATCTATGTGCTGTTCGTGATCGTGTGTGCGGCCACCGGCTGGATCTCGATCAAGGCCGCGCGCGACAACCCGCTGCCGGTGAGCGCACAGCAGAGCACGACTGACGCGGCGTCGAGCGCGCCGACGATTTCCACCCAGATCCAGTGGCTCGCGCTCTCGGCGATGGGCTCGGTGATGCTGCTCGCGATCACCAACCACATCACGCAGAACATCGCCAGCGTGCCGTTCATGTGGGTGGTGCCGCTGTCGCTGTACCTGATCACCTTCATCCTGTGCTTCGACCACCCGCGCTGGTACGTGCGCTGGCTGTACATCGGCCTGCTGGTGCCGGGCCTGCCGCTGATGGCGTGGAAGATTCCGTCGCTGTCGCTGTCGGTGGCCGCGCCGCTTTACCTCGCCGGGCTGTTCGTCGCGTGCATGTTCTGCCACGGCGAGCTCGCGCGGCAGAAGCCCGACCCGCGTCACCTCACCCGCTTCTACCTGATGATGTCGGTAGGCGGCGCGCTGGGCGCGGTGCTGATCGCGATCGTGGCCCCGCTGACGCTGGAGGGCTACTTCGAGCTGAACATCTCGCTGGTCGCACTGGCGCTGCTGGTGATGCTGCAACTCAACGGCGCGCAGCTGCTGATCGGCATCGTTGTGGTGTTCATGACCGCCTGGTACGCCACCAAGGGCGTGCTCGAGTACGCCGACGAGATGCGGGTGATGGAGCGCGACTTCTACGGCGTGGTGCGCATCCGCGACCGCGAGTACGAGGGGACATCCTACCGCGCGATGCTCCACGGCAGCATCATCCACGGCGGGCAGCTGCTCGGCGAGCAGTACAGGAACACCGCGAGCGACTACTTCAGTGCCACCTCCGGCTACGGCCGCATGTTCGCCGCGATGAACGAGGTGGCACCCGGGCCGCGGAGACTCGGCATCATCGGCCTGGGCGCCGGCGTGGTGGCCGCGTACGGTCGCAAGGGCGACGACATCGTGTTCTACGAGATCAGCCCGAAGGTGATCGAGATCGAGAAGCGCGAGTTCACGTTCCTGCGCGACACCCCGGCGAAGACCTCGGTGATCATCGGCGACGGGCGCCTGTCACTCGAGCGCGAAGCGCCGCGCGGCTATCACGTGCTGGGCATCGACGCGTTCTCCGGCGACTCGATCCCGATGCACCTGATCACGCGCGAGGCAATGGCGCTGTACGTGAAGCACCTCGCCCCCGGCGGCGTGATCATGTTCCAGGCGACCAACCGCTACATCGACCTGATGCCGGTGATCAAGCGCCTGGCCAGCGAGGTGGGTTTCGAGGCCGTCCTGGTGTCGGACAACCCGCAGAACACCGGCGGGGCCAGCTACTGGAATTCGTCGACCGATCAGGTGATCGTCACCCGCAACAAGGCGCTGCTCGCGCATCCGCGGCTCGCCGAGGTGATCGAGCAGATCAGCGACCGCAAGGACCTGCCCACCTTCACCGACTCGCACCACAACCTGTTCCGTATTCTGAAGTAGCCGGCCGCTGCAGCACCGGCACGTATCGACGCCTGGCCAGCGCGATCAGCTCGCGCGCAACGGTGCCCGGATGCGGCGCAACTGACTGTCCTCCGCTGCGCGCCAGCCGGCAGAGTACATCGCGTGCAGCGCACGACGCGGGACGTGTCGTGTCACCGGGCGCGGGTCAGGCGCACCCGCGCCGGCGCATGATCCGCGACGACGCGTCCGGGCGCGTCAGGCCTTGCCGGTGCGCCGCGCGATCCAGCCGATGACGGCGAGCCCGCCCAGCATCAGCGGTAGTCCGCCGGGCAGCGGCACCGCGATCGTCGAGGCCGTCGACAGCGACAGGTCGTCGAGCGCGAAGTCATTGCCACCGGCCTCGGTCTGCAGGTTGACCAGCGACAGCACGACCGAGGTGCTGCTGCCCGAGTTCCACGTCTTGCTGAAGCCCTCCCACGTGCCGGGCGTCTTCGAACTCACCGTGATGTCGCCGAGCGCTTCACCGTTGGCCGTGAACCGGAGGGTGGGAGACACAAACCCGGTGGCCATCGAGCAGCACACGCTGGTCACGAATGCATCGAAGAAATAGCCCGTGTTCGGCGCGACCGTGATCGACTGACTGATCCACACCGGCACGTCTGGCGTCGTCGCGCCGTTGATGACCATCATGTTCCCGCTGCCGGTCGTACGATCGCCGATCGTCACGAAATTGGGGTTCCACGGGAACGGATCGGTGCGTATCGTGTACTGACCTTCGGTCGAGTTGGTACCGGGCGAGTAGGCGTAGCTGGTGGTGAAGCCGGAGTTGCCAGCCGAGAAGTCGCCATTGACGATCAGGTTCGCCGAGGCGGGACCGGCAGCGAACAGTACCGGGGCGACCAGCAGGGCGCGCAGCATCGCGATCGGGGACATCGCAGCGATTCCTCGGCTTCGGAAAGCCGCACTATAGATTTCGCGACGGGACGCATCTGTGGAACTGTTCACGGCGAGGGTCCGACCGCGTCATCGGCGGAACACCTCCCGCGGACGCCCGGCCGCTGGCTGGCGCGACACCTCGCCGCAGGCGCGCGGCGCGGGCCGGGCCTGCCG
>CANGUQ010000505.1 GCA_947456915.1 Betaproteobacteria bacterium | reverse complement strand
AAGTACCTGTGCAACGTGAACGTGCTCACGACCGGGTTCGACGCCCCGCACATCGATTGCGTGGCGCTCGTGCGGCCGACCATGTCGCCGGGCCTGTACTACCAGATGGTGGGCCGGGGCTTTCGGCTCCACCCGGGCAAGAACGACTGTCTCGTGCTGGACTTCGGCGGCAACGTGCTGCGTCACGGCCCCGTCGACGCGATCCGCATCGCCACCGACGATCGTGGCGACGGCGAAGCGCCCGCGAAGGAGTGTCCGAACTGCCAGGCCCTCATCGCGGCGGGCTACCAGACCTGCCCGCAGTGCGGCCACCAGTTCCCCGAGCCCAACAGGCAACAGCACGAGGCGAAGGCCAGCACCGAGGGCATCCTCAGCGGCCAGACCACGCGCGAGGAGCACCGCGTCAGCGAGACGACGTACCACGTGCACTACAAACGCAGCGACCCCTCCGCGCCGCTGACCATGCGGGTTGAGTACCGCGTCGGCTTCAACCGCTTCTTCCGCGAGTGGGTCTGCTTCGACCACACCGGATACGCCCGCACGAAAGCGGAAGCCTGGTGGCGGGCACGCTCGGTCGAGCCGGTGCCCGGCGGTACGGAGGAGGCGGTCGACATGGCCAAGGCCGGGGCGCTCGCCCCGACGCTCTGGATCACCGTCGAGAAGAAGGCCGGCGACCAGTTCGAGCGCGTCACGCAGCACGTGCTCGGCGATAAGCCCCCGCGCCTTGACAGCGACGAAGGCCTGCCGGACCGGCCGCCGGAGCCCGCGGGCATGACGTACGGCATCCCCGAAGACGAAATCCCCTTCTGAACAAGGAGTACCGCATGATCACGATCACGATCGAAGAGACCGACAAGGACGGACAGTTGCTCGGACGCCACGTGGTTTCCGCGCCCATCGACAAGAACGACACCAAGGGCATCGGCTCGCTGCTGGCGAGGAGCGTCGGCGGGCTGATGTACCACACCGAAGCCCGCGCGGAAATCCCGCTGCTGATCGCGGCCGCTGGCACGCACCGGGCGAGTTCATGCACGCGGGCGATCGGCCACGCGGCGGGCCTGGCCACCGGGACGTATGGCTTCGACCTGGCGATCAAGCCCGTCATCGAGATCGACCGCCTGCTGGACTACCGCGCCAGCAAGCGCGATCGCGAGACCGCAGCGCAGACGCTCAAGATCATGGGCGCCACCATCCGCCGCCGCGAGGACAACGAATAAGCGATGAGCGATGGCCCCTCCATTCTGCTCGAGTCGGCACGCACGTACCTCGCTCGCGGGTACGCGGTCATCCCTGTGCCGGCGCGGAAGAAGATCCCCGTGCTCAAGGGGTGGACGGACCTGCGCCTTTCCGAGAGCGACCTGCCGGCGCACTTCAACGGCACAGGCAACATCGGCGTGCTGCTCGGCGAACCGAGCGGGTGGCTGGTAGATGTGGACCTCGACTGCGAGGAGGCGGTGGCGCTCGCGCCCAAGTTCCTGCCGCCGACGGGCGCGATGTCCGGGCGGCCGGGCAAGCCCGCGTCGCACTGGTGGTACGTGTGCGACGGGATGAAGACCCGAAAGCACCAGGACCCGGTGTCGAAGAAAATGATCGTGGAACTGCGGAGCACCGGCGCACAGACCGTCGTCGGCCCGAGCATCCATCCCAGCGGGGAGCCCTACGACCCGCTCGACGGCGATCCCGCCGTGGTCGACGCCGGGGAACTGGCCGCCGCCGTCGCGGCGCTGGCCGAGGCCGTGACCGAGGCCAGGCACGGGCGCAAAGAAGCGATCGTTTCACAACCGACGTCACTACGAAGCGATCGCTTCCCAGCGGGCGACGCTGTGCTCCGCCGCGCCGCGGCCTACCTCGACCGCATCCCGCCAGCGATCTCCGGCTCGGGCGGGCACAGCCAGACCTACACGGCCGCGACGGCGATGGTGCACGGGTTCGCCCTCGATCCCGAGGCGGCGTTCTCGCTGCTGTGGGATCGGTACAACCCGCGGTGCGAGCCGCCGTGGTCTGAGAAAGAGCTGCGGCACAAGGTGACCGACGCCGCCAACAAGCCGCACGACCGTCCGCTCGGCTGGCTCCGCGATGCTCAGAAGGCCGAGGATCTGGGCGGCGTGGACCTGTCGGGATTCATGGCAGCGCCGGCGAAGGCGATCGACGACACGGCAGCCCCGGACGAGGACACGCCGGTCGATCCCGGCCCGCTTCCCGAGCGCTACCTCGCTGTGCCCGGGTTCATCTCCGATGTCATGGCGTTCAACAGGGAGACGGCACATCGGTGGCAGCCGATGCTCGCGCTCGCCGGCGCGATGTGCCTGCAGGCTGTGCTCGCCGGGCGGAAGGTCCGCGACGAGCGAGGCAACCGCACGAACCTGTACATCGTGTGCCTCGCGGGCTCCGGCTCGGGCAAAGACAACGCAAGGCTCATCAACAAGGCGGTTCTCTTCAAGGCCGGGCTCAACGGGCTCGAGGGCAACGAGGACCTCGCCAGCGACGCCGGGCTGGTCACCGCCGTCGAAGCCGAGCCCGCGATCCTGTTTCAGATCGACGAGTTCGGGCGTTGGCTCCGCACCATCGGCGACCCGAAGAAGGCCCCGCACCTGTTCAACGTCATCTCGACGCTGATGAAGATGTACTCGTCGGCGCGGAGCGTCTTCAAGGGCAAGGCCTACGCCGACGCGAAGCGGAACAAGGTCATCGACCAGCCGTGCGTCTCGCTGCTGGCGACGACCGCGCCGGAGCACTTCAAGCACGCGCTCACGCCCGACGCCATGAGCGACGGGTTCATGGCACGGCTCATCGTGTTCGAGACCGGCGAGATGCCGCCGCGCGTGTGGCAACCGGAGAAAGACCCGCCGCAGGCGATCGTGGATGCGGCCACCTGGTGGGGCGCGTTCAACCCCGGCGGCAACCTCAGCCGAGAGCACCCCAAACCGATGGTGGTGCCGACGACCGACGACGCCCGCGCCGTGTTCAACCGCCTCGCGGCACTCGCGGACGCCGAGATGGAGCGCCCGCGCGAGGACCTGCGGTCGATATGGGCACGCGTCGAGGAGAAGGCGTGTCGTCTGGCGCTGATCTACGCCTGCTCCGCGAACCGCGAGAAGCCGGTCATCGATGCCGACGCAGCGGAATGGGCCTGCGGGCTGTCCGAGCACCTGACCCGTCGCGTGCTGTACCTCGCCCACGAGTATGTGTCGCAGGGCGAGTTCGACGCCAAGCAGAAGGCCGTCCTCCGCGCGATGCGGACGGCGGGCGGACGCATGACCCGGTCGCAGATGTGCCGCGTGACCCAGCACCTGACCCAGCGGGAGCGGGACGAGGTGCTTGAGAACCTCAAGGAGACCGGCCGCTTGAAAGAAGGGGTCGAGCCGACCGCCGGGCGGTCAAGGAGGGTGTATGAACTCCTGCCGTAGCAGGTCAGAAACGCGGGTTGGCTGTGGTCGGACCCTTCTTTCACATTCTTCACGCGCGATCTCTCGGGCGGGCGGGAAGGGAGCAGAGAAGGAGGGGTTGAAGAAAGTGAAAGAAGGTATCTCTCTCCTT
>CANGUQ010000504.1 GCA_947456915.1 Betaproteobacteria bacterium | reverse complement strand
TGCTGGTGCTGGTGCTAGTGCTGGTGCTGGTGCTGGTGCCGGTGCCGCTGCCGCTGCCGCTGCCGCCGCGGGCTTCGGTCCGCCCGAGCGCGCAGCGCGTGTGCGCTGCTCGAGCCACTGGCGATAGTCGTCCAGATCGCCGTTGAACGGTTCCACCTTGCCGTCGGCGACCAGCACGAACTCGTCTGCGGTCGAGCGCAGCAGATGCCGATCGTGCGAGACGAGGATCAACGTGCCGTCGAATTGCGCGAGTGCCATCGTCAGCGACTGGCGCATCTCGAGATCGAGGTGGTTGGTCGGTTCGTCGAGCAGCAGCAGGTTGGGTCTGCGCCACACGATCAGCGCCAGCGCGAGCCGGGCCTTCTCGCCACCGGAGAAGGGCGCAACCGGCGACACCGCCATGTCGCCGCCGAAGTCGAAGCGGCCGAGGAAGGCGCGCAGTTCGCCTTCCCTGGCGCGTGAGTTCACCTCGCGTGCAAGTCGCGTCAGATGGCCGAGCGGCGTGTCGTCGTCGCGCAGACGCTCGATCTCGTGCTGCGCGAAGTAGCCGATCGCCAGATTGCGTCCAAGCACGAGTTCGCCGCCGAGCGGGGCGAGTTCCCCTGCGAGCGTGCGCACGAGTGTCGTCTTGCCCTGTCCGTTGGCACCGAGCACGCCGATGCGCTGACCCGGCCGCAGCGTGAGGTTGACCTGGCGCAGCACCACCCTGCCGCCCGCGCCGGGATAGCCGCAGTCGACGCGATCGAGCCGCAGCATCGGATCCGGGCTCTGCCCGGCGGTGGCGAACTCGAACTGGACCGGACTCGATGCGTGCGCTGGTGCGATCAGCGTCATCCGCTCCAGCGCCTTCACCCGGCTCTGCGCCTGGCGCGCCTTGCTCGCCTTGGCCTTGAAGCGGGCGATGAACGACTGCAGATGCGCGATCGTCTGCTGCTGACGCTGGTAAGCCGACTGCTGCACCGCGAGCTGGATCGCGCGCTCGCGCTCGAACGCCGAGTAGTTGCCGCCGTAGCGCTTGAGCGTTCCGGCATCGAGGTGCAGCGTGACGCCGATCACCGCGTCGAGGAAGTCGCGGTCGTGCGAGATCACGATCATCGTGCCCGGATAGCGTGCGAGCCACTCCTCCAGCCAGACGATCGCGTCCAGATCGAGGTGGTTGGTCGGCTCATCGAGCAGCAGCAGGTCCGACGGCGTCATCAGCGTCTGGGCCAGCGCGAGGCGCATCTTCCAGCCGCCCGAGAAGCTCGACACCGGCGCGTCGAGCTCGTGCGGCTTGAAGCCCAGGCCGAGCAGCAGCGACTCGGCGCGCGAACGTGCAGTGTAGGCGTCGTGATCGGCCAGTCGCGCGTGCAGTTCGCCGGCGGCGTGGCCGTCGTGCGCCTCCTCGGCGCGCGCGAGTTCCGCCTCCAGCGCGCGCAGCTCGCGATCGCCGTCGATCACGAACTCGCTCGCGGCACGCTCGCTGTGCGGTGCGTGCTGCGCCACGTGGGCGATGCGCCACTGCGCGGGCATGATCGCGTCGCCCGCGTCGGGCAGGAGCTCGCCGCGCAGCAGCGCCACCAGAGAGGACTTGCCGCTGCCGTTGTCGCCCACCAGCCCGACGTGTTCACCCGGTGCCACCTGCAGCGTCGCATCGGCCACGAGCAGCTTGGCGCCGCGGCGCAGCCGGAGGTTCTGGAAACGTATCATCGGCGGATTATCGCTCGTACGGCAGTTACCATCGCGCCGGCGGGGTGATCAGCAGGAGAGAACGCGTGGCGATACTGGTGACCGGGGCAAGCGGCTACGTGGGCATCAACGTGGTGGAGGCGCTGCTCGCGGCCGGACGCGAGGTGATCGCGTTCGATGCCGCGCCGCTGCATCCGGCGGCGGGCGCGGTGCTGGCGGCGCTGCCCGGGACGCTGCGCCCGGTCGAAGGCGACGTGCTCGACGCCGGTGCGCTCGACCGCGCGCTCGCCGCCGCTCCGGTCAGCGCGATCATTCACACTGCAGCGGTGACCTCGGGGCCGGCGCGCGAAGCGTCCACGCCGCAGCGCGTGTTCGAGGTCAACGTGCAGGGCACCATTGGCGTGCTGGAGGCGGCGCGGCGCGCCGCCGTGTCGCGCGTGGTGATCACGAGTTCCGGGGCGGTCTATGGCGAGTCCCTGTACCGGCCCGGCACCATGGACGAGGGGTCCACGCCGGTGCTGCCGCTCACGCTGTACGCGACCAGCAAGTACGCCGCCGAGCGCGCGGCGCGGCGGCTGGCCGAGCTGTGGCAGCTGCGGGTGGTGTGCGCCCGGCTGGGTACGCTGATCGGTCCGTGGGAGCGCGACGGGGCCTCGCACGTGCACGGCGTGCGCGACAACTTCGGCCCGCACTCGCAGCTCGCGTGCATCGCGCTGGCCGGCGGGGAGGCGCTGCTGCCGGCGCAGGAGGCGAGCCGTGACTGGGTCTACAGCGCCGACGTCGGGCGTACGCTCGCCGCGCTCGCCGATGCTCCGGACCTGCCGCACACGGTTTACAACCTGAGTGCCGGCATCGACTGGAGCGGCGACATCGGCCAGTGGTGTGCGGTACTGGCCGCGCGCTTTCCGCGCTTTCGCTGGCGCACGGCGGCAGTCGGCGAGACCCCTACCGTGCACTACACCGATCTCGCGCGCAGCCTGATGGCGGTAGACCGGCTGCACGCCGATCTGGGTCTCGCCGCGCAGCGCGACCGGGCGCAGATCCATCGCCGTTTCGCCGACTGGGTGGCCGGGCACGGCGCGGCGTGGTGGGGCATCTGACCCCGAGTGCTGCAGGCGCGCTCAGTCCGGCACGGCGCCCGAGGTCTTGATCACTTCACCCCAGCGCGCGTTCTCGTGACGGATGAACGCGACGTACTCCTTCGGGCCGAGGAACGTGGGATTGCTGCCCATCGCCGCGAAACGTTCACCCACGTCGGGCAGCGCCACCGCGCGCGCGACCTCCTTGACCAGCCGTCCGACGATCGCCGCCGGCAGGCGCGCCGGACCCGATATTCCGCACCAGATGCTGCCCTCGACTGCCGGAAATCCCGCCTCGGTCATCGTCGGCACGTCCGGGAACAGCGGCGAGCGCTTCTCCGACAGCGAGGCGAGGATGCGCAGCCGGCCCGCCTTCACCTGGCTGATCAGCGACGGCAGGCTGTCGAACATCACCTGCACCTGACCGCTCGCCAGATCGGTAACCGCGGCAGCGGCGCCCTTGTACGGCACGTGAGTCATCGGCGCGCCGGTCACCCGCTTGAACTGCTCGCCCATCAGCTGCGGCGCGCTGCCGTTGCCGGCGGAGGCGAACAGCATGCCGCCGGGCTTGCTGCGGGCGAGAGCGACGAACTCCTTTACCGACTTCGCCGGCAGCTCGGCGTTGATCGCCATCAGTCCGGGCAGCACCGCCACCAGCGCGATGTGGGTGAAGTCGTTCAGCGCGTCGTAGGGCAGGGTCTTGTACAGCACCGGCGCCACGCCGTGCGAGGTGCTCGACGACAGCAGCAGCGTGTGCCCGTCGGGCAGCGCCTTGGCCACGAGCTCCGAGGCA
>CANGUQ010000503.1 GCA_947456915.1 Betaproteobacteria bacterium | reverse complement strand
CCGCGTCCGCGGCGCAGCCAGCTCGCCGGGAAGGCCCGCGACCGCGCGCAGCGTGGCCACCCCGGCGCGCGGATCGGCGTTCACGGCGTCGCCGCTCATCGCGTCGACCACGCGACGGCGCGCGGCGGCAGAAGGTACCCCGGGCATGCGGGCGGCGCCGCCGCGTACGGCAGACGCGATGGCGAACGGATGTGCATTCGAGGCGGAGACAGCGGGCGCAGGCGCATTCGGAGCAGGCAGTGTCGGCGGTTGGCAGGCAGGTGGTCGGGACGCGCAGAGGACCCAGGCGGCGAGCGGGTCAGCGATGAGCGGAGTGACTGCGATCGCGATTGCGGCGGTGGCGGGCGTGTCCTCAATCGATGGTGATCCGGTTCTCGCGCACGACGCGCCCCCACTTCTCGGACTCACGCTTCTGGTAGGCAACCAGTTCCTCGGGCGTGGTGGCCGCAATCTCCAGCCCCAGCTGCACCAGGCGTTCGCGCGTGGCCGGCTCGGCCATCACCTTGACCAGCGCCGCGTTCAGCCGCGTCACGACCTCGCGCGGCGTGCCGGCCGGCATGAAGGCGGCAAACGACGTGTGCGTGTCGAACCCCGGAAGCCCGGCCTCGCTCGCCGTGGGAACTTCAGGAAGAAGCGGCGAGCGCTGCAGGCTGCTGATCGCCAGCACGCGCACGCGACCGGCGCGCGCCTGCTCGAGGACGGTGATCACGTCGACGAACGACAGCGCAGTCTCGCCGGAGAGCAGCGCCTGGAACGACGGGCCGCCGCCCTTGTACGGAATGTGCGTCATGTCGAGCTTCGCCGCATTGCGCAGCATCTCGGTGGCCATGTGACTGGTCGCACCGCTGCCGGCCGAGGAAAAGTTGACCTGGCCGGGACGCTTGCGCACGAACTCGATCAGCTCGCGCAGCGACTTTACCGGCAGCGACGGGTGCACGGTGATCGCCTGCGGGGAGCGCGCGATCAGCATCACCGGAGCGAGCGACCTGTCGTTGTCGTAGCCGAGGTCCTTGTACAGGAACGGCGCCAGCACGAACGTGCTGTTGGTTCCCATCAGCATCGTGTAGCCGTCGGGCGGTGCCTTCGCTGCCATCGCCGTGCCGATGGTGCCGGCGGCGCCCGCCCGGTTCTCGACGACGAACGGCTGGCCGAGTGTCTCCGACAGCCGCGCCGCGAGGATCCGGCCGAGCGCATCGGTCGACCCGCCGGTCGCCCAGGGAATGATCACCCGCACCGGCTTGGCCGGCCAGCTCTGCGCCGCGACCGGAGCCGCCGCCCACGCCATCGCCGCGACGCACACCCACCACGTGCACCACCGCCGCCCCCGGTGTCGCATGAGACACGCTGCATCGACCATGAAACGACTCCTCACGATGAACGACGCACCTCCTCCCATCCCCCCACGCCCAGCGAAAAAGGAACACCGAAAAAGGGGCCTGGCCCCTTTTCGGGATGGGAGGAGAAAAAGGGGCCAGGCCCCTTTTCGGGATGGGGGGCGCGGGTGCAGGTCGGGGCCTCGATGCGGCTCACAGTGCGCCGGAGGTGCCGCCGTCGAGATTGACGCTGGTCCCGGTGACGTAGCTCGCCGGCGCCGACACGAGGAAGGCGATCACGTTGGCCGCCTCCTCTGCCTCGCCGAAGCGCCCGAGCGGGATACCGGCGGCCTTCGCGCGCTCGGCGTAGTAGGACTCGCGCGGCGTGCCCGCCTTGTCGGCGCGCTTCTCGTGCTGGCCGCTCTTGATCAGGCCGATGCACACCGTGTTCACCAGGATGTTGTCCTTCGCGTAGTCCTTCGACAGTGCCTTGGTCAGTGCGAGGCCGGCAGCCCGGGTCACTGCGGTCGGCGTCGATGCCGCGCGCGGCTGCTTGCCGCCTATCGTGGTGATGTTGACGATGCGCCCGCCGCCGCGCTTCTGCATGTGGGGAATCGCCGCCCGACAGCCGCGGATCGCCCCCATCAGCTTGAGTTCGATGTCGAGGTGCCAGGTCGCGTCGTCGACCTCGCCGAACGGCCTGGCGATCGAGGTGCCGGCGTTGTTCACCAGGATGTCGACACCGCCCCACTTCGTGGCGACCCCGTCGATGAACGCCTGCAGCGGCTCGGGCTGCATCACGTCCACGCTCACCGCCATCGCCTCGCCGCCGGCGGCCCTGATCGCGGCAGCCACCTCGTCCAGCGGCGCCTGCCGCCGCGCGCAGATCGCGACCTTCGCCCCCTCGCGCGCGAGCACCAGCGCAGTCGCGCGCCCGATCCCTTCGCTGCCACCGGTGACGATCGCCACCTTTCCCTTCAAGCCCAGGTCCATGCCGTTGTCTCCCGTACCTTGTCTTCGATCGGTCGCCCCGACGCGGGCGATCAGAACGTGCCCAGACCGGCCAGGCCGGTCGCCAGATCCATCTCGTCGACGAGCTTGCGCGCGACCAGATTGCGCAGCGTCTCGGTCGTGCCGCCGCCGAGGCTGCCGTAGCGCACGCCGCGGAAGAAGCGCGACACCGCGAACTCGTCGGTGAAACCGTACCCGCCATGCACCTGGATCGCCTCGCTGGTGACGCGAATGCCCATCTGGTTGCAGTAGATCTTCGCCGCAGCGGCGAGCGTCGGATCGGGGAACTGGTCGCCGGAGTGCGCTGCACGCCAGAGCAGGCTGCGCGCCGCTTCGATGTCGACGAACATGTCGGCCGCCTTCCAGCGCATGCCCTGGAACTCCCCGATCGGCTTGCCGAACGCGGAGCGGTCCCGCAGATAGCGGATTGCCGCCTCCAGCGCGCCCTCGGCCAGGCCGAGGCAGATCGCCGGATTCAGGATGCGCTGGGTGTTGAAC
The DNA here is from genome assembly GCA_947456915.1 of Betaproteobacteria bacterium. Taxonomy (GTDB): domain Bacteria; phylum Pseudomonadota; class Gammaproteobacteria; order Burkholderiales; family CAIKXV01; genus CAIKXV01. The sequence continues at coordinate 727 of CANGUQ010000503.1, read as the reverse complement.
GCATTCATCAACCGCTTGATGCCGTGATCCGTGATCACCAGGTGCTCGCGCGGCTGCACGCAGTTGTCGAACACCACCTCGCACAGATATTCGCCGCCCATCGTGTGGTACTTGGCCTCGGCCTTCATGCCGGCAGCGCCCTTTTCCACCAGCACGCAACCGATGCCGGCCCCGCCGGGCACGCCGTCCACGCGCGTGAACACCACCATCATGTCGGCGATGTCGGCGCGGCTGATCAGCGTCTTGACGCCGTTGATCACCACGCGTTCGCCCTGCACCGTGGTATTGGTGCGGTAGTTCGCGACGTCGGTGCCGGCGTCCGGCTCCGTCATGCAGATCGCGAGAATCGCCTCGCCGCTCGCCACGCGCGGCAGGATTGCGCGCTTGACGCTCTCCGGCGCGAAGGTGGAGATGATCCGTGTCTGGGTACCGACCTCGCCCAGCACCGCCATCGCCGTCACGTAACACGCCTTGCCGATTTCCTCGAGCGCGAGCGCGGTCTCGAAGATGCCCATGCCGGAGCCGCCGTATTCCTCGGGCACCGCCATGCCCATGACGCCGATCTCGGCCAGCGCCTTGAGGTTCTCCGCGGGCCAGGTACCGTCCAGCCACTTCATCGCGTTGGGCTCGAGCACGTCACGACGCACCTGTGCCACCGCGTCGACCAGCGCCCGCTGCTCGTCGTTCAGTCTGAAATCCATCGCCTGCCTCCGTCTGCTGCCTGCCT
>CANGUQ010000502.1 GCA_947456915.1 Betaproteobacteria bacterium | reverse complement strand
TGAGCGAACAAAGCTTTCCACCCATGCAAGCGATCATTCGACACGCGCGGACGGCCACCGTGTCGAATGCCCGGCATGCAGCAGCGTTGCCCTTCTGAAGGGCACGCCTGCGGGTCCTGAGTCCTCAGTGCTTTCAGAGGGGATGATCGTTATCAGGAGGACTATGCTGCCTTCACACCTTGAGTGTAAAGCTTGCGGCCTGAAGATCGTCAGTTACTCAAAGCTCAATGCTTGTGGACTCGGCGGGACCTTCACCGCTACTTCGTACGCCGACCCGGTCGACTACTTTGAGGACGACTTCCGTGACCGCTACGCACATTTGGAAGAGGATAACAATGAACCTTGAACGCGACGCGCCCCTGTCAGATCAATGCCCGTGAATCGACCGGTCCGCTGCTTCTGGAGCGTTATGGCTCCGCTTCAATTGGTTGATCTATGCCCCTGACGCCAGACATGCGCCGTTTGATCGATCAGATCCGAGACTATCTTTTCGGCGGCGGATACCCGGATCCTGTGAGCAATGCAGAGCAACTGTCATTTCTGTTCTTCTTCTATCTCATCGAGGGTATCGACGCAGAGAACCGCGCACGAGCCCGCTTCCTAAAGAAGCCGTACACGAGCCTGTTTGACGGAACTTGGGAGTTGAAGAATCCGCTCAACGCCCCGGCGGACGCGGCTGGGAAGGGCGTACAGGGGGGCGCAGCAAGCATCCCGCGAGACCGGTTCAGGTGGTCTATCTGGGCAAAGGGCATGTCCGGCGAGTCGCTCGTGCGTTTCGTGCGCGACGAGGTGTTTGCCTTCTTCGCGGAGCTTGGACAGGGAGGGGCGACGAACTTCATGTCCGGCGCGCGTCTGACCATCGACGAACCTACTGTACTGACTCAAGTCATCAACCTTGTGGATGGATTGCGCCTGGATCAGGCCGACGCCGATACCAAAGGCGACCTGTTCGAGCATGTGCTGCGGCAGATCAAGCAGGCCGGCGAGCTCGGCCAGTTCCGCACGCCGCGGCATGTGATCCGCACCATCGTCGAGATGATCGACCCCAAAGTCGGCGAGACCATCTATGACCCGGCTGCAGGCACGGCCGGGTTTCTGGTTGCGGCGTACAACCACATCCGACTCGCAAACTCGTCGCCCAGCGCGATCACCACCGCCGACCTGGACGGCAAGCCGCAGCGCCGTGGCCTCGGCGACAAGCTCTCGGCGGCACAAGTCAGCGCCCTCAACAGCGCCATCTTCTTCGGCAACGACGTCGACCCGAAGATGGTGCGGCTGGCCACCATGAACCTGACGCTGCGTGGCCTGCCCGATGTGCATATCCAGCTGCGCAACGTGCTCACAACCACGCAGGACGCCGAACGTAAGGCCGAGCTCGGCCTGCCGGTCGACGGGTTCCATGTCATCCTGGCCAACCCGGCGTTCGCGGGCCGCGTGGACCGGGATCGTATCGTGGAAGACGTGAAGGTCGGCACCACCACCGCGACCGAACTGCTGTTCCTGAAGTACATGATGGACAGCCTGCGACCGGGTGGACGCTGCGGCGTGATCGTCCCTGAGGGCGTGCTATTCGGTTCCACCGGCGCGCACAAGGAACTGCGCCGCCAGTTGATCGAGAACAACCGGGTCGAGGCCGTGCTCAGCCTGCCGGGCGGTGTATTCCAGCCTTACAGTGGGGTGAAGACGTCGGTGCTGTTCTTTCGGAAGGGCGGCAGCACGGAGCGCGTGCTGTTCCTGCACGCGGACGACGACGGCTACAAGCTCGATGCGAATCACGACACGTCGATCGAGGCCGACGACCTGCCGCAGATGGTGCAGGCTTACGCGCTGCGCGAGTCGGCATGGGATAAGTGGGCGGCGCGCGAAGTTGCGGCCGAGTGGGGCGAAAAGTGGTGGTTTGCCGATGCGGCGACGCTCCGCGCGAACGACTTCAACTTGGCGGCTGGACGCTACCGGCCGATGAGCCAGTCCCAGGTCGCACATCGTGATCCGCGCGAGCTGCTAGATGAGCTGGCGGCGATCGAGGCGGAGATTGCCGCCGAGGTCGACGCGCTGCGCGTAACGTTGACTGAATACGAAGCATGACGGTGCAGATGGCCAGGTTGGGGGACATCTGCGAGATCAATCCGCGCCTGCCGCGTGACCACGGTCTTGGTGAGGACAGCGAAGTCAGTTTCGTTCCCATGGCTGCAGTCAGCGAGGTCTCGGGAACAATTGAGTCGGCGACGCTTCGACGCTTCGCTGAAGTGAAGAAGGGCTACACGGCATTTTCCGATGGTGACGTGCTCTTCGCGAAGATCACGCCGTGCATGGAGAACGGCAAAGCTGCACTCGCCAGTGGCCTCTTCAGTGGTCGAGGTTTCGGCTCGACAGAGTTCCACGTGCTCAGAGTGCGAGAGTCAGTACTGCCCGAGTGGATCTACTACTTCGTGCGCCGTGAGCCTTTTCGGCGAGATGCCAAGCGCAACTTTACGGGCACCGCGGGGCAACAGCGCGTGCCAACCTCGTTCCTTCAGGAAACTCTGATTCCCGTTCCGCCCCTCGACGAGCAGCGCCATATTGTCGACCTGCTCGCCCGCGCCGAAGGCATCGTCCGCCTTCGCCGCGAAGCACAGCGGAAGGCCGCCGAGCTGATCCCGGCGATCTTCGTCGAAATCTTTGGCGATCCAGGTACAAACCCAAAAGGATGGCCGGTCTACGCGCTCGGTACGCTTTCGGACGTGCAGGGCGGCGTACAGGTTTCCGCGGCTCGACGTACGTTGCCGCTAACGAAGCCGTACCTGCGCGTCGCAAACGTGTTCCGTGACCGGCTGGACCTTACGGAAGTAAAGTCGATTCAGCTTACAGAAGGTGAGTTTGAACGTACCCGACTTCAGCGAGGCGATCTCTTGATCGTTGAAGGGCATGGCAATCCCGAAGAGGTAGGCAGGGTGGCGGTATGGAATGGCGAGGTCGACGAGTGTACGCACCAGAATCATCTGATCCGGGCACGACCTGCGTTGAGTCGCCTTTTGCCCCACTACGCATCGGCGTTGCTCAATTCGCCCGGTGGCCGCCAATCGCTTCGACGCGCAGGAAAAACGACGTCGGGATTGTCGACGATCAGCGCGAAGAACGTAAAGGAAACGCCAGTCATTTTGCCTCCGGTTGATTTGCAGACAACGTTCGTGCGCTACGTTGATGAAGTCTCTTCCATTATGCGGCGCCAATCGCTTGCGCTCATTCAAGCGGAATCCGCGCTGCGTGCTTTGCTAGCCCGAGCATTCGGAGGCTAATGTGGACGAACAATTCGAGCGCCATATCGGAGCCTACTTCGACGCTGTATCGGGATGGCGAGCGCCGGATAGATTCGCACGCCTGCATGTACTTGGAGTGCGTCGCGCTGACGCGCTTGAGGTGGTCTCCGCCCGAATCGTGCTTGACGCGATTGGCGATGTCCCTTGCAAGGCGGCCTTTCGTGCCGGTGATATTGAAGCGCATCAACTCTTCCTTGGCGAGCCTGGGTGTGACATTAGGGGTGTCGTGTTGGCACTCGCCTCGGCCAAAGGGGGGGA
>CANGUQ010000501.1 GCA_947456915.1 Betaproteobacteria bacterium | reverse complement strand
GCGAGCGACGACCCGACCGGCGCGCGCACGCTCGCGGGTGACTGGACAATGGAGATCGCCTCCGGCGCGATCGAGGCGCAGACCCTGCAGGTACCCGACTGGATGGGGACGCTGTCGATCGCGACCACAGGTCCGGAGACGGCCGTCCCGCCGCTGGGCGGCACCACGCAGCAGCAGAGCCAGAACGGGCCGGCGGCCGCGATCGATGCGAACGGCAACACCGCCGTGGTGTGGTCGAGCGCGGTCACCAACCAGTCCTATCTGCAGCGCTACACTGCGACCGGCACGCCCGCCGGCGCAGCGGTCACTCTGGGCCAGCCAGGCGTCGATCCGGTAGTGGCGATGGACGACGCCGGCAATCTGGTCGTCGCCTGGCAGGGCACGCAGCAGTGGCTGCAGCGCTTCGATGCTGCCGGAGTCGCGCAGAGTGCGTCGGTGGCCTTCGCGACCGGAGCGCTGAGCAATTCCTCGGCACTCACCATCGCGATGGCGCGCGACTCCGGACGCTACGCGATCGGCTGGCTCGCCGACGGTCCCGAGGCGATCAACGTGCGCGTGTTCAACCGCGACGGCACGGCGGCGAGTGCACTCATCCGCGCCGATCGCCAGCTCGCCGGGGAGATGCTCGGCCGTCCGGCGCTCGCGATGAACGCGGGTGGCGATCTGGTGGTCGCGTGGTACGAGACGCAGAGCGACACGATCCAGGCGCGGTGGCTGGATCGCAACGCCTACACGCTCGCCGCGCCGATCGAGGTCGTCGCCGCGAGCAGCGGGCTGGACCCGAGCCAGGATCTGTCGGTGGGCATCGACAACGCAGGGCGATTCTCGGTCGTGTGGACCGGCGATTCCGGCGGCTTTTTCGGGCAGGAACTGTACGGCCGCCGCTTCGACCCGAGCGGCACGCTGCTCAGCAGCGGCACTACCGCAGCGCCGAGCGACCAGACCGCCCCCAGCGTCGCGATGCGCCCGGACGGCAGCTTCCTGCTCGCGTTCCAGAGCGAGCCGCTGCCGGGCGCCCCGGACACGAGCGGCACCGGCATCTACGTCGGTCTCTGCGCGCCGGACGGCTCGACCAGCGGGCTGCCGACGCTGCTCAATCAGACTGTTGCCTTCGATCAGGTTCAGCCGACCGTCGTCGTCTCCGGCACGTACGCGTTCGCCACCTGGCGCAGCTTCGACGGATCGGGAAACAGCATCATCCATACCCGGCAGCTGTCGGTTGCTGCAACGGCGTCCGCGCCGGTGCTCGACGCCGCCGCCAGTCCGACGCTGGGCACCGTGCTCGAAGGCGCCACCAGCCCCGCCGGCGTGAGCGTGAGCGCGCTGGTGGTCGACGGCAGCATCAGCGATGCCGACGATGCGGCGATCGAGGCGATCGCGATCACTGCGCTCGACACCAGCCTCGGCAGCTGGCAGTACAGCCTGAACGGCGGCACGAACTGGCTCACCATCGACGCGGAGAAGATCAACAGCCAGACCAGCGAGCTCGCGCTGCTGCTCGGGCCCGCAGCACAGCTGCGGCTGATTCCGTTCGGCGATCTGAACGGCACGCTCGCCAGTGCGATCACCTTCCGTGCCTGGGACCGGTCGAGCGGCAGCGAGGGGCAGTACCTGGTGATCGGCGCCGCCGGCGGGACTACCGCCTTCAGTACAACCACCGACACCGCCTCGATCACGGTGACGGCGGCGAACGACGCGCCGACGTTCCAGCGCGGCGATGGCATCGCCATCCCGTCGACGTGGTACGTGCAGACCTTCCACAGCGTAGCGGTACAGCCCGACGGCAAGCTACTGCTGGGAGGCCACCGCACGGACAACGACATGGGCGATTTCCTGCTCGTGCGCGTGAACGCCGACGGCTCGCTCGACACCTCGTTCGGCGTCGGCGGGATGGTCGCGATCCACATCGACCACCTGGACATCGGCAGTGGCGTCATCCTCCAGCCCGACGGCAGGATCCTGCTCGCAGGATCCTCCGGCAACGCCTTCGAGGGCCCGTACGACGCCGACTTCGCGCTGCTGCGCTTCAACACCGATGGCAGCCCCGACATGAGCTTCGGCAGCGGCGGCAGGGTGCTCACCGTCTTCGGTCAGGCCTACAACGCCGGCAACAGCGTGGCGTTGCAGACCGACGGGCGGATCGTCGTCGGCGGCTACCGGAACGGCGAGTTTGCACTCGTACGCTACAACGTCGACGGGTCGCTCGACGCGAGCTTCGGCACCGGCGGCACGGTCACCACCGCGATCGGCCTGAGCGCCGACCTCGGCTACAGTCTGGTGGCGCTGCCCGACGGGAAGCTGGTGCTGGGCGGCCACGCCCGGTTCGGGACGAACGACGACTTCGCGCTCGTGCGCTACAACGCCGACGGTTCGCTCGACACCTCGTTCGGCAGCGGCGGCAAGGTCACCACCGGCTTCGGCACCGGCAATGACGCGGGCTACAGCCTCGCCGTACAGCCCGACGGCAAGCTGCTGCTCGCGGGCTCTGCGCGCATCGGAGCGATCGACAACTTCGCGCTCGCGCGCTACACCCTCGACGGCTCGCTCGACACCGCGTTCGGCAGCGGCGGCAAGGTCACCACCGGCTTCGGCACCCATAGAGACGCCGCCTCGGGCGTTGCGGTCCAGAGCGACGGCCGCATCGTGCTCGGCGGGATCATGCAGACCAGCAGCAGCGCCGGCAACTTCGCGCTCGCGCGCTACACCGCAGAGGGCACCCTCGACCCGACCTTCGGCAGCGGCGGCAAGGTCGACACGACGGTGAGCGCGTGGGGCGCGGGCGTCGTAGCGGTGCAGCCGGACGGGCGGATCGTGCTCGGGGGATACGCCGGTGTCGTGCGCTACAACGCCGACGGCTCGCTCGACACGACCTTCGACCTCGCCGCCACGCTCGGCGGCACCGTGTCGTACACCGAGAACGGCGCCCCGGTGGTGCTCGACGCCGACGTGCGCGTGTTCGATGCCGAACTCTCCGCCACGAACTTCGCCGGCGCCACGCTCACCCTCGCCCGCAGTGGCGGTGCGAATGCGCAGGACCTGTTCTCCGCCACCGGCACACTGGGCGCGCTGACCCAGGGTGCCGCGCTCACCGTCGGCGGCACCACGATCGGCACCGTCACCATCAACGGCCGCGGCACGCTGCTGCTCACGTTCAGTTCCGCCGCAACGAATGCGCTGGTCGACTCGGCGCTGCAGCAGATCGCCTACGCCGACGCGAGCGACGCGCCGCCCGCCTCGGTGCAGATCGGCTGGAGCTTCAGCGACGGCAACGCCGGTGCGCAGGGCGCCGGTGGCGCACTGGCCGCCACTGGCAGCGTCACCGCCGCCATCGCCGCGGTCAACGACGCCCCGACCGTCAGCGCTCCGGCCACGTTCACCGTCACCGAGGACACGGCGGGCAACCTGCTGTACACCGGCACTCCGTTCGCCGATGCGGACAGCGCCAGCCTCACCGTCACCCTGTCGATCGCCGACGGCACGCTCGCTGCCGCCAGCGGCGGCGGCGTCACCGTCGGCGGCCCCGCGACCGCACGCACCTTCAGCGGAAGCGCCGCGG
>CANGUQ010000500.1 GCA_947456915.1 Betaproteobacteria bacterium | reverse complement strand
GCCGTGGGCGCGATCGTGCAGGAGGTGGATGCGCCCGAGGCGCAGCTGTCGCTCAACGCCGACACGGCGTTCAATCCGGCCTCGACGATGAAGCTGGTCACCACCTTCGCCGCGCTGGAGCTGCTCGGTCCGGCGTTCAGCTGGCGCACCGAGCTGCTGTCGAGCGCCGAGCAGCGCGGCGACGCGCTCGAGGGCGACCTGATCGTGCGCGGCAGCGGCGATCCGCGGCTCACGCACGAGGCGTTCTGGGTGATGCTGCGGGCGCTGCGCGCGCGGGGTATCCGCGACATCCGCGGCGATCTGGTGCTCGACCGCACCGCGTTCGCGATCGACCCGCGCGACGCTTCGGTGTTCGACAACGAGCCGACGCGCCCGTACAACACGCCGCCGGACGCACTGCTGCTCAACTTCCGCGCGGTGATGCTCAGGCTGGTCCCCGACCCGCTGCGCCAGTCGATCGTGGCGACGCTCGAGCCACCGCTGCCGCAGGTGACGCTCGCCGCGGTGGTGAAGAGCGAGAACGGCGGCGATTGCGATGCCCCGTTCACGCGGCTCGGCCTCGACGTGCAGAGCAGCGCGAACAGCGCACGGGTGAGCGTGGGCGGCTCGTACCCGGCCGCCTGCGGCGAGCGCGTCCGCCCGATCAGCGTGCTGTCGCACCGCGAGTTCGCGTTCGGCCTGTTCCAGCAGCTGTGGCGCGAGTCCGGCGGCATGTTCGCTGGCGCGCTGCGCGACGGCAGCACGCCGCCCGGCGCCCGTGCACTGGCGGGGCACACCTCGCCGACGCTCGCCGAGATCGTGCGCGACGTCAACAAGTGGAGCAACAACGTGATGGCGCAGCAGGTGTACCTGGCGATCGGCACGCAGACGCTCGGTCCGCCGGCCACGTTCGCCAAGTCTGCCCGCGCCATCGCCGACTGGGCACGCGCACGGCGGCTCGCGCTGCCCGAGCTCGTGCTGGAAAACGGCTCGGGCCTGTCCCGCCTCGAGCGCATCACCCCGCGCGGGCTCGCCGATCTGCTGCTCGCGGCGTTTCGCAGCGCGGTGATGCCCGAGCTGATGGCCTCGCTGCCGCTGGTGGCCACCGACGGCACGATGCGCAAGCGGCTCGCCAGTTCGCCGGTCGCCGGCCAGGCACACATCAAGACCGGTTCGCTGCGGGACGTGCGCGCGATCGCCGGCTACGTGCTGGATGCCCGCGGGCGGCGCAGCGTGGTCGTCATGATCGTCAATCACCCGAAGGCGCTTGCCGCGCAACCGGCGTTCGACGCACTGCTCGCCTGGGCCCACCAGCGGCCGTAGCACCCGTGGCGGCGCAGCCGTGCGCGTGCAGCGCGGTCAGGCCGCCCCGCGCGCTCGCATGCGCCTGCGCCAGCGAGGCGCCGCGCGTCTCAGCCGACCGTCTCGTGCAGCAGCGTGTGCGCCTTCAGCAGCTTCTCGTCGATGGTCACACCCAGTCCCGGGCCGCGCGGCACGTCGACGTGACCGTCGCGGATGCGAAAGTCGCTCTCGGGGCACAGCGGATCGGTCGCGGTGGAGTTGAGCCCCATCACGAATTCCGCTGCGCCCATCATCCGCGCCGCCGGCACGCTCGCGTAGAAGTGCGCACCGGCTGCAGCCTCGAGCTGCGACTGGTGAGCGAGCCCGCCGCAGTTGAGCTGGATGTTCGCGGCCTCGGCGAGCGCAGCGATCTTGCGCGCAGGCGTGATGCCGCCGATCTTGTACAGCTTGATGCAGTAGGCGTCGACCGCGCGCGCCTCGGCGAGCGCGAACGCGTCCTGCAGGGTGAACACGCCCTCGTCGGCCATCACGGGCACGCCGCCCGCGGCCTCGCGGATGCGCGCGAGCCCGCGCAGGTCGCGCCGCTCTATCGGCTGCTCGATGTAGCCCAGGCCCATCGGCCGCAGCTCGGCGATCGCGGCGAGCGAATCGGCGACCGTCCAGCCGGCATTCGGGTCGATGCCGATCATCACGTCCTGCCCCACCGCCGCGCGCACGGCGGCGAAATTGGCGACGTCGCGCCGCCAGCCGCGGCGATCGGCCATCTTCAGGCACAGCACGCGGATGCCGAACTCGTTCACCGCGCGCAGCGATTCGTCGATCATCGTCTGCACGTCGTCGGCCATGCTGACCGACCACTCGAGCGGTATGCGCGGCTGGCAGCAGCCGCCGATCAGCTCGTGCACCGGCCGCCCGACCGCCTTGCCCTGCGCATCGCGCAGCGCGATGTCGAGCACGGCGCGCGCCGCGGGATTGCCGTGCAGGCGGTTGTCGAACATCGCGTTGATCGCCTCGCTGTCGAAGATCGACCGGCCCAGCATCGCTGGAGCGTAGATCTCGCGAATCGCGGCGACCATGCTCTGCGTGGTGTCGGCGACGAAGTGGCCCGGGCTGATCGGGCGGATCTGCGCGATGCCGACCACGCCGTCGGCGTGGATCTTCACCAGCACCGGCTTGCTGTTGATGCTGTCGAGCGGCCCGGTGTCGTAGGTGCCGCTGGAGAAGATGCGCTGCAGGCGCCGGGTGAGTGCGGTGACGTGGATTTCGATGCGTTCGATCATCGGGGTACTCCTGTCGTTGATGCGTCGATCGGCGGCAGACGAGGCACCCGCAGCGCCAGCACTGCCGGCGCCGCCGCGGCGCAGTGCGCGCCGTCTACTCGGGCTTGATGCCCGCGGTCCGGACCACCTTCTCCCAGCGCGGGATCTCCTCGCGGATGAAGCGCGCGAAGTCCTCCGGCGAGCTGCCCACCGGCTCGAAGCCCTGGCGCAGCATGCTGTCGCGCACCGCTGGCACGTCCATCGCCGCGACGGTCTCCTTCGCCAGCGCCTCGAGCACGGGGCGCGGCACGCCGGCAGGCAGCAGCAGACCGTACCACGACGCGGCGTAGTACCCGGGCAACCCCGCCTCGGCCAGCGTGGGCACGCCGGGCAGCGCGCTGCTGCGCCTGGCCACCGACACGCCGAGCGCTCGCATCTTGCCGGCGTTGATCAGCGACAGCGCAGTCGGTATCGAGGTGAACAGCGCCGCCACTTCGCCGCTGACCAGCCCCACCACCGACGGGGCGCCGCCCTTGTACGGGATGTGCACCATTTCGATGCCGGCCTGCGCGGCCAGCAGCTCCATCGCGAGATGGGTGACGTTGCCCACGCCGCCCGAGCCGAACGAGAGCTGCCCCGGCTTCGCCCGCGCGAGCGCGATCAGCCCCTTCAGATCCTTCACCGGCAGGCTCGGGTGCACGACCAGCACGGACGGCCCGAGCGCGACCAGACTGAGCGGCTGGAAGTCCTTGCGCACATCGAAGCTCAGTTTCACCGACAGGCTCGGAATCGCGATCGTCGAATTGGCCATCAGCATCGTGTAGCCATCGGGCGCAGCGCGCGCCACCAGCTCGCCCGCCAGATTGCCGGTGGCTCCGGGACGGTTGTCGACGATGACCGAGACCGCGAACGCCTCGGACAGCTTCTGCGCGATCGCCCGGGCGGCAATGTCGGTGCCTCCGCCGGGGCTGAAGCCGACGATCACCCGTACCGGCTTGACCGGGAAGTTCTGGGCAGGCGCCGG
>CANGUQ010000499.1 GCA_947456915.1 Betaproteobacteria bacterium | reverse complement strand
TCGACCCGCCGCACGCCGCCGGCCTTGCCGCGGCCACCGCCTGCCACCTGCGCCTTCACCATCCACGGCGCGTGCGCGCGCGCAGCCAGCTGCGCGAGCTGCGGGTCGTCGACCGCCTCGACCCACACCCCGTCGGGCACGGCCAGCCCGAACACGGCGAGCACCTGCTTCGCATCGTGCTCGAACAGGAACATCAGTGCGCCACCGACCGTTCCGGCAGCGCCCGGCCACCACGCATCAGAGCCTCTCCAGTCCGACCGCCGCACCCGCTGCTCACCGTCGCCACCACCCCTGCGCGCGCGCTCAGTAGCCGCCGCTGGCGGGGCCACCGACCGGCTTCATCGGCGCCCAGCCGGTGAGCCGTCCCGCTTCCGCCTTCACGTAGTTCGACATTGCGACGCGATCGGGCGCCAGCATCACCATCTGGAATCCCTGGTCGAGATAGCGCTGCGAGAACTTCGAGCTGTTGGTGTGGATGCCGGCGACGATGCCTGCGCGCCTGCACGCAGCGAGGATGTCGTTGACCGTCTGCACGTGGCGCGGTTCGTCGTTGTCCATCACCGGCGCGAGCCCGAGCGCGAGCGCGAGGTCGGTCGGACCGATGTAGGCGGCGTCCACGCCGGGCGTGGACACGATCTCGTCCATCTTCTCGATACCCTCGGGCGTCTCGATCATCACCACGCAGGCGACTTCGTCGTCCGCGTGCTTCTGGTAATCGGCGCCCGCATACAGCAGCACCCGGTTCGGTCCGTTGCTGCGCATGCCGCGCGGCGGATACCGGCACGCGGCGACCGCGCGCTCGGCCTCGGCGCGGTTGCTGACCATCGGGACGATCACCCCGTAGGCGCCCGCGTCGAGCACCTTCATGATCACCGACGGCTCGTTCCACGGCACGCGAACGAACGGCGTGACATCGGTGGTCGAGATCGCGGTGAGCATCGGCACCACGTCGGAGTAGTCGATGCAGCCGTGCTGCATGTCGATGCACAGCCAGTCGAGCCCGGTGTGCGCCATCACCTCGGCCGCGAAACAGTGCGGGATCGACAACCACCCGCCCACCGCCGGCTTGCCCTCGCGCCACAGCTGCTTGACCCGGTTCCTGCGCATGCCACTGCCTCCTCGATTGCCTGCCGTCGAGGCCGAGTATACGTCCGGCGGGGCGCACGACCGACCGCGGCGCCTGCGGGCGCGCACGTCACGCCCGGCCTCGCGCCACTGCATGGCCACTGCCTGCCGCACCTCGCCGGGGCTCGTTCAACCGATCCTGCGCTTCGTCATCCCGCCCGCGTCGAGTGCGCGCTTCGCACGCGGACGCCGCAGCACCTGCCCGTGCAGCGACAGGCGACGACGCGACGATCCGCGCCCTCGCCTGCGAACGCCCCCCCGACGCCTTGCGGTAGACTCGCGTTCTCGACTCATTCGCTGGGAGCCTCGCATGGCGCAGACAGAACGGATCCGCTTCTTCACCAAACCCGGGTGAACGAGCTGCCTCCGGACGAAAGAGTTTCTTTCGCGCACTGACATCGAATTCGACATCATCGACGTGTTCAACGACCCCGACGGGCTCGCCCAGCTCGACGCGCTCGGCGTGAAGACGACACCGGTGGTCGCCCGCGGCAACGACTACGTGCTCGGCCAGGTGATCACCGACGTGGCGAAGTTCCTCGGCCTGAAGTTCGAGGGGGGGCCGGCGCTCACGCCGAAGCAGCTGGTCGGCAAGGCCGACATGGTGCTCGCGGCCGCGCAGCGCTTCGCGCCGCAGATCCCGCAGGACAAGTTCGGCGAACTGCTGCCGATGAGCGGGCGCAAGCGTACCTACCGCGAGCTCGCTCACCATCTGGTGCGCATCCAGGAAGCGATGATGGAGGCGACGCAGGGCGTCGAGTTCACCATCGAGCAGCCGGTCAGGCCGCCCGCAGACTCGATCACGAAGCCGGCACAGATCGCCGACTACGCGGCCGGCGTGCAGCGCCGGCTGCGCGAGTGGTGGGCCGCGCAGGAGCAGACCGACCCGAACTGCCGCAAGGTGGTGAAGACCTATTTCGGTGATCAGCCTCTGGCGGTGCTCCTCGAGCGCTGCGCGTGGCACTCCGCCCAGCACACGCGCCAGCTGCAGTACCTGCTCGGCAGGATGGGCATCGAGCCGGATCAGCCGCTCACTGCCGACGACCTCAAGGGCCTGCCGCTGCCGGAGAAGGTCTGGGAAGAGTAGACGGCATGTCGTGAACGGCCAGCCCGCTGCGCTCAACCGCCCCCCGTCGATCGACGCCCTGCTGCGATCGGAACACGGCGAGGCGCTGGTCCGACAGTACGGCCGCGCACTGACCCTGCACGCCCTGCGCTCGGGAATCGAACGGCTGCGGCAGCACGGCGCGTCGTTCGAGCCCGTTGTCTTCTTCGCGCAGTGCGCAGGCTGGCTCGCCCGCGACGCCGAGCCGGGACTGCGGCCGGTGTTCAACCTCACCGGCACCGTGCTGCACACCAACCTCGGGCGGGCGTGGGCAGCCCCCGAGGCGGTGGCGGCGGTGAGCGCGGTCATGGCGCAGCCGGCCAACCTCGAGTTCGATCTGGCCACCGGCAAGCGCGGCGAGCGCGACAGCCACGTGGAGAAGCTGCTGTGCCGGATCACCGGCGCCGAGGCAGCGACGCTGGTCAACAACAATGCGGCCGCAGTGCTGCTCACGCTGACCGCGCTTGCGGCTCGCCGCGAGGTGATCGTCTCGCGCGGCGAACTGATCGAGATCGGTGGGGCGTTCCGCATGCCGGACATCATGAGCCGCGCCGGCTGCAAGCTGCGCGAGGTCGGCACCACCAACCGCACTCACGGGCGCGACTACGAAGAGGCGATCGGCAGGTCGACCGCGGCGCTGATGCGCGTGCACCCCAGCAACTACCAGATCGAGGGCTTCACCTCGACCGTGGACACGAAGACGCTCGCTGCGATCGCGCACGCGCACGAGTTGCCGATGCTGGAGGATCTGGGCGCCGGATCGCTGGTCGATCTCGCGCCCTGGGGCCTGCCGCACGAACCTACGCCGCAGGAAGCGCTCGCCGATGGCGCGGATGTGGTGACGTTCAGCGGCGACAAGCTGCTCGGTGGCCCGCAGGCGGGCCTGATCGTCGGGCGCAAGGCGCTGATCGACCGCATCCGCAAGTGTCCGCTCAAGCGTGCACTGCGGCTCGACAAGATGACGATCGCCGCGCTGGAGGCAACGCTGCGGCTGTATCTCGATCCGGACCGGTTGCGCGAGCGCCTGCCGGCACTGCGCCTGCTCACCCGCGCGAGGGACGACATTCAGGCCGCCGCACGGCGGCTGCAGCCGCTGCTCGCCGAGGCGCTGGGTCCCGCGTTTCGCGTCGACATCGCAGACTGTGCGAGCCAGATCGGCAGCGGCTCGCTGCCAGTCGACCGTCTGCCCAGCGCGGCGCTGGCGATTCGCCCGGCCGCGGGCGGCGGCAGCGGGCTGGAGCGGCTCGCTGCACGGCTGCGTGCGCTGCCGCGACCGGTGATCGGACGCATGCACGAGCAGACGCTGCTGCTCGATCTGCGCTGCCTCGAGCCCGACATGGA
>CANGUQ010000498.1 GCA_947456915.1 Betaproteobacteria bacterium | reverse complement strand
TACCAGATGCGTGCGATGCTGCTGTCGTGGCTACCCGCCGATCTCACCGGCCGGCGCGTGCTCGACGCGGGCTGCGGCACCGGCGCGCTCGCCCTGGAGGCGGCGCGCCGCGGTGCGCAGGTGGTGGCGATCGATCTGTCGCCGACCCTGGTCGATCTCGCGCGCGAGCGGTTGCAGGGAAACGAAGCCGCGCAGCGGATCAGGTTCCTCTCCGGTGACATGCTCGACCCGGCGCTGGGCCGGTTCGATCACGTGGTCGGCATGGACTCGCTGATCCACTACAGCCCGTCCGACGTGCTGCGCGTGCTCGCGACGCTCGCCGAGCGTACGCAGCACTCGATGCTGTTCACCTTCGCGCCGCGCACTGCGCTGCTCGCGGCGATGTTCGCCGCGGGCAAGCTGTTCCCGCGCGCCGACCGGGCGCCGATGATCGAGCCGATCGCAGAGGCGCGTCTGCGCACGGCGATCGCCGCCGAGCCCGCACTCGCGCACTGGCAGCCCGGCCGCAGCGAGCGTGTCGCACGCGGGTTCTACATCTCGCAGGCGATGGAACTCGCGCGCGCGGGTGTTCCGCGAGCGGAGGGCCGGTGAGCGTCGGCGCGCCGATCCAGCGACTGGCCTGGGACGCCACCCGGCGTCTCGCGCCGAACTGGCGCACGCTCGCGCCGCGCTTCCTGCCGTTCGCCGATGCCGCGAGCGCCGATCTGCCGCTGCCGCGCCTGCTGCGCCTGTCGCTGTTCCAGCTGTCGGTGGGGATGGCGATCGCGCTGCTCGTGGGCACGCTGAACCGGGTGATGATCGTCGAGCTCGGCGTGGGCGCCTGGCTGGTGGCGCTGATGGTGTCGCTGCCGGTGCTGATCGCGCCGTTCCGGGCGCTGGTGGGCTTTCGTTCCGACACGCATCGCTCGGCGCTGGGCTGGCGGCGGGTGCCCTACATCTGGATGGGTTCGATGCTCCAGTTCGGCGGGCTGGCGATCATGCCCTTCGCGCTGCTGCTGCTCACCGGGCGGGGCGAGGCGGCGCCGCCGTGGCTCGGACACGTCGGCGCAGCGCTCGCCTTCCTGATGGTGGGCGCCGGCGTGCAGACCACCCAGACCGCCGGGCTCGCGCTCGCCACCGACCTCGCGCCCGAGGCCACCCGCCCGCGCGTGGTGGCACTCATGTACGTGATGCTGCTGCTCGGCATGGTCGGCGCGGGGTTCGCCTACAGCCTGCTGCTCGCGAGCTTCAGCGAGACGCGACTCGTGCAGGTGATCCAGGGCGCGGCCGTGCTCACGCTGGCGATCAATCTGATCGCCCTGTGGAAGCAGGAGGCGCGCGATCCGGCGCGCAACCGCGATCGGGCCTCCGACGCCCCCGGCTTTCGCGCGACGTGGCGGATGTTCATCGCCCAGCCGCGCGCGCGCCGTTTCCTGTGGGCGGTGGGGCTGGGCACCGCGGCGTTCAACATGCAGGACATCGTGCTCGAGCCCTACGGCGGGGAGATCCTGCACCTGAGCGTGGGCGCGACCTCGGCGCTCACCGCGCTGGCAGCGACCGGGTCGCTCGCCGCCTTCGCGCTGGCCGCGCGCATGCTCTCGCGCGGTGGCGACGCGATGCGCGTGGCGGCCTACGGCGCCCTGCTCGGCGTGGCGGCGTTCGCGGCAGTGATCTTCTCCGCGCCGCTCGAGTCGGTTGCGCTGTTTCGTGCCGGTACCCTGCTGATCGGTTTCGGCGGCGGTCTGTTCGCGGTGGGCACGCTGTGCGCGGCGATGGGCATGGAGCGCCCGGAGCACGTCGGGCTCGCCCTGGGCGCCTGGGGCGCGGTACAGGCCACCGCCGCCGGGGTATCGGTCGCCCTCGGTGGCGCGTTGCGCGATGCGATGTCGCATCTGGCCGTCAGCGGCTGGCTGGGCGAGGCGCTGCACGACGCCGCCACTGGCTACAGCGTCGTCTGGCACGTCGAGCTGCTCCTGCTGTTTGCGACGTTGATCGCGATCGGGCCGCTCGCGCGCACCGTCGATCAGTTCCGGCAGGCCAACGTCGCGCCCGTCGAGCGGCGCACGTTCGGGCTCGCCAATCTTCCAGGCTGACCCGGCCGATGGCCGGGCCGGCAGCAGCAGACGACGATTCATCGCGGTAACGCCAGGCAGCACCTTCTCTGCAAGCGCAGTAGTCACCCGCAACAAGGAGAGCGAATCATGGGATCCGGAGCCATCACGCAGTACGTGGACGTCGCCCAGCTGGTGCTGTACGGGTTCTGGGCGTTCTTCTTCGGGCTGATCTACTACCTCGTGCGCGAGAATCACCGCGAGGGCTATCCGATGCAGACCGACGGGCGCTCGCGCGCCGTGGTCACCGGCTGGCCGGTACCCGAGCCGAAGACCTTTCACCTCGCCGACGGGTCGACGGTCACGGTCCCGAGCGACAAGCCCTCGCCGCAGACGCTGAACGCGACGCCCACTCACGGCTGGATCGGAGCGCCGCTGCTGCCCGCAGGCAACCCGCTGACCGCCGGGGTCGGGCCGGGCGCGTGGGCCGATCGCGCCGATCATCCGGATCTGGACGAGCACGGACACCCGAAGATCGTGCCGTTGCGCGCTGCGGCCGGGTTCGGCATCGCCCATCAGGACACCGATCCGCGCGGCTTCCCGCTGATCGGCGCCGACTTCGTGACCGCCGGCACGGTCAAGGACCTCTGGGTCGACCGCATGGAGATGATGTTCCGCTACCTCGAGGTCGAGGTGCCGGGTGCGGCACGCACGGTACTGGTGCCGATCAACTTCACCCGCGTGGGCCCGCAGGGCGTGAAGTGCGAAGCCGTGCTCGGTGCGCAGGTCGCGCAGGCGCCGCTCACCAGGGATCCCGAGCAGATCACCCTGCTCGAGGAAGAAAAGATCACGGCCTTCTACGGCGCGGGGCTGCTGTATGCCGAGCCCAGCCGCGCCGAGCCGCTGACCTGATCCCGCCTCTCACCGTTACCAACCACCCGCGCCGCCGCGGCCTGGAGACCTGCATGAAGACCGGCACGCCGATCCCGCACCACGGACACGAGCACGAACTGGAGCCGCAGCACGGGCTGCCCGAACCGCTGCCCGCGCACGAGCGCGTGCTCTGGCAGGGATCGCCGCGCTGGCAGAGCCTCGCGCTGCGCGTGTTTCACCTGCGCAAGCTGTGCGTGTACTTCGCGCTGGTGCTCGCGGTGCGTGCTGCGTTGCTCGCCGGCGACGGCGCCGCCGGCTCGGAGGTGGCGCTCGACCTGCTCAGGCTCGCCCCGTTGCCGCTGTTCGCGCTCGGCACGCTCGCGCTGCTCGCCTGGCTGTCGGCGCGCGAGACCGTGTACACGATCACCGACCGGCGCGTCGTGATGCGGGTGGGCATCGTGCTGACCCTGACCTTCAACCTGCCGCTGCGTACGCTGCGCAACGCCGATCTGCTGTGCGTGCGCGGCGGCGTGGGCGACATTGCACTGACGCTGCCCGCGGGCGATCACATCGCCTATCTGCACCTGTGGCCGCATGCGCGGCCGTGGTACCTCCGCCATCCGCAGCCGACCCTGCGCAGCCTGCCCCAGGCCGCGGACGTCGCGGCGATC
>CANGUQ010000497.1 GCA_947456915.1 Betaproteobacteria bacterium | reverse complement strand
TCGCCGCGCGCCGCATGAGCGAGCTGCTGGGCCAGCAGATCGTGGTGATCAACCGCGACGGCGCCTCCGGCACGATCGGCACCGATCTCGTCGCCAAGGCAGCGCCCGACGGCTACACGCTGCTGTGGGGCAGCTCCGGGCCGCTCGCGATCAGCCCGGTGTGGACCGAGAAACTCCCGTACGAACCGCTGCGCGATCTGCAGCCGATCAGCCTGTTCGCGAAGATCCCGTTCCTGCTGCTGGTGCATCCGTCGGTGCCGGCGCGCAGCGTGAAGGAGCTGGTTGCGCTCGCGCGGGCGCGGCCCGGCGTGCTCAACTTCGCCTCGTCGGGCACCGGCGGCACCGCGCACCTCGCGGCCGAGATGTTCCTGTCGATGGCAGGCGTGCAGATGACGCACGTGCCGTACAAGGGCACGTCGCTGTTCGCGACCGAACTGCTCGCCGGGCAGGTCGATCTCGCGTTCGCCGGTCCGACCACCGGGCTGCCGCACCTGAAGACGCAGCGGTTGCGTGCACTCGCCACCACCGGCACCGAGCGCAGCGATCTGGTGCCCGAGCTGCCGACGATGGCCGAGGCCGGGGTGCCCGGCTACGACTTCACCCAGTGGTACGGCCTGCTCGCCCCGGCGCGTACGCCGCGCGAGATCGTCGTCGCGCTCAATGCGACGCTGCTCAAGGCGATGGACGACCCGGAGGTGCAGCGGCGCATCCTTCAGGAGGGCGGCCGCGCCGCACCCACCTCGCCCGAGGCGTTCGCCGCACTGATCCGGACCGAACTCGAGAAGAACGCGCAGCTGATCCGGCGGCTGAATCTGAAGCGCGAGTAGGCAAGCCGCCCGGCTGCCGTCTGGCGCGCGGGCGCGGCAGAGTGCAGTGCGCGAGCGCAGCGGCGACGATCGCCGTTCACTCGACCGGAAGACTCACCGCCCGCGTCGCCCCGCTCCAGCTCGGCATGAACGCCGCCTTGCGGCCGACGCCGCCGGCGACCACGAGCACGATGTCCTCGGCGCTCACCGCGAGCGGCAGGTCGGGGTCGTCGGTGCCGGGGTCTTGCGCAGCCGCCGCCGCAGCCTCCGCGTGCCGGCGAGCGAGCGCCTTGCGCATCGCCGCACCCAGCAGTGCCTGCGGCAGACGCGCGTACTCGTGCACCCGACGCCTGAACTGCAGCTTGTCGCAGCCGGCGCGCACGAGCAACTCGGCGTGCTCCGGGGGCAGCACCAGCACCGGCTCGCCGCCGCCGACGCTGCCCTGCGCACCGACGTTGCCAGCACTGAGCATCGACGCGGCGAACGTGCGCGCGAGGTCGTCTGCCGTGCGGCTCTCGCTGTCGACGATTTCGCCGATGCCGGATACGCCGACGACGGTGACCACGCTCTGCGCGGCATCGAAGCCGCGTTCGACGTGCAGCGCTGCCCATGGACTGGACGCTTCGTTCTCGGCCAGGCAGAAGCCGTACTTGCCCGGCTGTCCGAGCGTGGCCATGTCGACCTCGCCGGGCAGCGCGCCGCCGACGTTGCGCAGCACCAGCGAGACGGCACGGCCGATCGTCGCATTGGCCGGATTGCCGGGGCCGAGCGCATTGGCGCCGCTGTTCATGCCGGCAGCGAGGGCGGCCGGTCCGTTGACGATGATCAGCGGGCAGGCCGAGCCGGTGGTGGTGGCGATGCCAAGCAGGTTGAACTGCGGTGCGCACATCGCCGCCACTGCCGCGCCGACGATCGGCAGGCAGGGCGCCGTGCACCCGGCCATCACCGCGTTGATCGCCAGATCACGCCAGGTCACCTGGGCATACAGCGGGGGGAGCACGGCGACGACGACATCCGGGTCGCGGTGCGCCGCGTGCAGCATCCGGTCGACCCGCTGCGCGGTCGGCGGAATCACCGGCAAGCCGTCGGTGAGGCCGGCAGCGAGCAGCGCTGCCTGCGTCTGCTCGTAGTCGTTCGCGGGGCCGGACCAGGGTTCCAAGTTCGAGACTGTGCCGAGTGGCGTATCGTCGTGGAATCTAGCACGCGCTCGACTGCGTGAGCCCAGACTGGAGGAAGCCCGGTGCAGCAGGATCTCTGGAAGCAGCCCGTCACCGAACTGTCGGCGCTGATGGCGCGCAAGGCGCTGTCGCCGGTGGAACTGCTGCAGATGTACAGCGAACGCCAGGAGCGGCTGAACCCGGCGCTCAACGCCATCGTCGCCTTCGATCACGACGGGGCGCTCGCAGCGGCGAAAGCGGCCGAGGCGCGGATGCTCGCCGGTGCGCGGCTGGGACCGCTCGATGGCGTGCCGGTCACGGTGAAGGACAACCTGTTCGTGCGCGGGATGCCGGCGACCTGGGGCAGCCGGCTGTTCGCGGACCATCGACCGGAGCAGGACGATCTGGTGGTTGCCCGTCTGCGGGCGGCCGGTGCGCTGATCGTCGGCAAGACCAACACGCCCGAACTCGCGCTCGCGTCGCACACCGACAATCTGGTGTTCGGCAAGACGCGCAATCCGTGGGACCTCGCGCTCACCCCCGGGGGCTCCAGCGGCGGCGCCGTGGCTGCCGTGGCCGCGGGGCTCGCGCCGCTCGCGATCGGTACCGACGCTGGCGGCTCGATCCGCCGCCCGGCCGGCTACACCGGTCTCGTCGGTCTGCGTCCGTCGACCGGGCGCATCGCGCGCTGCTACGGGTTTCCCGCGCTCGCGCACGACTTTCAGGTGATCGGTCCGGCCGCGCGTACCGTCGAGGACCTGTACGCACTGCTGCGCGCGGTGGCCGGGGCCGACGCCCGGGATCGGGCCTCGCTCGCCTTCGCCGGCGACGTCCTGCCCGCAGTGCTCCCGGCGGCGCCACGTCTGCGCATCCGCTACATCCCTGCCATCGGCACGCATCCGATCGATGCACCGATTCGCGCGGCGATCGCGCGCGCGGCGCAGCAGCTGGCGGCGCTGGGGCATCAGGTGGCCGAGGGTGCGGCGCCGTTCGATCCCGACGAGATCGATCGCATCCGCGCCGTGCTCAGCGGCGCAGCGGTGGCGCGCGTGGTCAGCGTGCACGACGGCTGGCGCGAGCGCGTCGGCCGCTCGGTCGCCGAGTGGACCGACAACGGGTTGCAGCTCAGTGCGGTCGACCACGTGCGCGCGCTCGATGCGCTGAACGCGCTGCGGGTGCGGGTAGCCGGCGCGTTCGACACGGTCGACGTGCTGCTCACGGCGAGCTCGACCGCGATGCCGTGGCCGGTCGAGCAGCCGTTTCCGCCGCAGATCGACGGTCGCGCGGCAGGCGCGCGCGCCTCGGGCCTGTTCTCCGGGTTCGTCAATGCCGCCGGGTTGCCGGCGATCAGCGTGCCGGTGACGCCATCCGGTGCCGCCCTGCCGATCGGCATGCAGCTGATCGGTGCGTACGGCGCGGAGCTGCAGCTGCTGCAGGTCGCGCACGAGTACGAGCAGGCGCACCCGTGGGCGGAGCGCTGGCCCGCGTTCGCCGGGTGAGACGGTTGCGGCGCGCGGTGAGGCAGCGCGGGCGAGGGACCGGGGACGGCGCGTCGGCGACACCGCGTGCGGTGCACCGCGAGGCAGTAGCCCGGCGCCGCGCATCCGGGACCG
>CANGUQ010000496.1 GCA_947456915.1 Betaproteobacteria bacterium | reverse complement strand
GATCGCTCACGCGCGCGCCGTCCGCGACGGCCTCGAGCGCGCTGCGTCCGCGGTGGCAGCCACGTCGACCGTGTTGAGTTCGTAGCCGCGTTCCCGGTAGAAGCGCCAGCGGGATCGGGCGCGCGCACGATCCGCATCGTCGGTCGACACGATCTCGATCAGCCGGGAGAAGCGGCTGAACCACGGCGGTGGTTCATCGGTGAGATTGACCAGCACGTCGTCGTGCGGCAGCGGGTCGTGCCGGTGATCGACGATCACCGGCGTGCGCGCGGCGAGCGCGTGGGACGCCTGCACGTGGGGCACGAAGCTCAGTTGCGGCTGACACCACATCATGCGGTCGACCTGGGCGGTGTGCGCCTCGTCGCGCGTGAGCACGAACAGCCGCGCCTGCTGCTCGAGTGCGCGGGCAGCGAGGTGGCAGGCCGTTCGCGTGCGCTCCTCGACATTGACGTAGAAATCGATACGCGTCATTGCGCTCGGGCACGCGCGCGCGCAGCGAGGAATTCCGTGAGCAGGGGCACCGGCCGCCCGGTGGCTCCCTTCTCGCGGCCCGACTTCCACGCCGTGCCCGCGATGTCCAGGTGCGCCCAGGAGAACTTGCGTGCGAAGCGCGCCAGGTAGCAGGCGGCCGTGACGCTGCCCGCAGGCCGGCCGCCGATGTTCGCGAAGTCGGCGAAGTTGCTCTTGAGCTGCTCCTGATAGTCTTCCCACAGCGGCATCGGCCAGACGCGATCCCAGGCATTGTGGCCTGCGCTGCGCACCTCCTGGCAGAGCTCCTCGTCATTCGCGTACAGGCCCGATGCGACGTGTCCGAGCGCGATCACGCAGGCGCCGGTGAGGGTCGCGATGTCGATCACCGCCGCGGGCTGATGGCGCTCGGCCCAGGTCATCGCATCGCACAGGATCAGCCGGCCTTCGGCGTCGGTGTTGAGGATCTCCACCGTCTGGCCGGACATCGTGGTGACGATGTCGCCCGGCCGGGTCGCGTTGCCGCCCGGCATGTTCTCGGTTGCCGGCACGATGCCGATCACGTTCAGCGGCAGCTTCATCATCGCCACCGCCTGCATCGTGCCGAGCACGCTCGCCGCACCGCACATGTCGAACTTCATCTCGTCCATCTCGGCGGCGGGCTTGAGCGAGATGCCGCCCGTGTCGAACGTGATCCCCTTGCCGATCAGCACCACGGGCGGCGCCTTGCGCGCCCCGCCGTTCCACGAAAGCGAGATGAGCTTGGGCGGCTGGCGGCTGCCGCGGGCGACTGCGAGCAGCGCGCCCATCCCGAGGCGCTGCATGTCCCGCTGTTCGAGCACCTCCAGCTTCAGGCGATGACTGCGCGCGAGCTGCGCCGCCTGCTCGGCGAGAAAGGTCGGGGTACAGACGTTCGGCGGGAGGTTGCCCAGGTCCTTGGCGAGTCGCATGCCGTGGGCGGTAGCCACGCCCTGCACCAGCGCGGCGTCGATGTCCGCGCCGCTGCGCGCGCTCACCCTCAACGCGAGCTGTCGCAGCGCCGGGGCGCTGCGGTCGGGCTTGCTCTTCATCCGGTCGAAACGATAGGCGACTTCCATCGCCACCATCACCGCCTGGGTGATCGCCCAGGCCTGGTTGCGGCCAGCCACCGGCAGTTCGGTCAGGCACAGCAGCGCCTCGCGTGCCGCGGTCTCGCGCAGCGCCGCCACCGCCGCGCGCACCGCTTCGCGGTAGGCCTTCTCGCGAAACTCCGACTCGGGGCCCAGACCGACGAGCAGCACGCGTTCGAACACGTTGCCGTCCACCCGGGGCAGCAGCAGCGTGGAGCCCGCCTTGCCGTCGAAGTCCCCGCGCTTGACCAGCGCCGACAGCGTCCCGCGCATCGCCTTGTCGAGCGCGCGGGCCGAGGGCGAGAGCTCGCGCGTGGCGAACACCCCTACTACCGTGCAGCCGCTCTTCAGCTTTTCGGGGCTGCCGGTCTTTATGCTAAATTCCACGTGATGTCCCTCGCTCTGGTATCGGTTTCGACCACCGCTGCGAATGTGCGCGCTCCGGGTCGTTGCGCAGACCCGATACCCGCCGGCCGGTGCGCCCACCGTGACTGCACGGTGCGTGCCGCCTGGCGCCACTGCGTGTCTGCCCGGCAACCCGCGCGGCGTCGCGTATTGCGCTGCGCGTGCTCCTGCCGCCGGATTATCGGCGCGCCGTCTGCCGGAAGTCAAAGAGCAGGGGCGTGGCCGGTTGCCCGGCGGGCGCACCGTCGTCGCTGGCGCAGCGCATGATCTTCCGGCGCGTGCTGCTGCGCGAGCTGTTCGTGTCCGCGTGCGCGATCTGCGCGGTGCTGCTGGGCATCATGGTCACCACCCAGTTCATCCGACTGCTGGGCAAGGCCGCGAGCGGCGAGTTCGCCGCCGATGCGGTGCTGGCGATTCTCGGTTTCACCGCGCTCAATCTGCTGCCGGTGGTGCTCTCGCTCACCCTGTTCATCGCCGTGCTGGGCTGCCTCACGCGCGCGTGGCGCGACTCGGAGATGGTGGTGTGGACGGCCAGTGGCGTGTCGCCGATGTCGTGGGCAACGCCGGTGCTCATGTTCAGCCTGCCGATGGCGTTCGTGATCGGTGCGCTCAGCCTCGGACTCGCGCCCTGGGCAAACCAGAAGAGCGAGGAGTTCCGCCGCCAGCTCGAATCTCGCGACGAGTCCGCCAGCGTTGCTGCCGGCGTGTTCCGCGAATCCCGCGGCGGCGACCGGGTGTTCTTCGTCGAATCGGTCTCGCGCGAGGACGCCTCGGTGACCAACGTGTTCGTGCACTCGGTGCAGAACCAGCGTCTGGGATCGATGGTGGCGCGCAAGGGCTTCCTGCAGACCCGGGAGAACGGGGACCGGTTTCTCGTCCTGCAGGACGGTCGCCGCTACGAGGGCGTGCCCGGATCGGCCGAGTTCAGGGTGACCGTTTTCGAACGCTACGCGATCCGGATCGAGACGGCGGAGGCGAAGGCGTCGAGCCGTCCGACGAAGGCGCTGCCCACGAGCGAACTGCTCGCCAACCCCGTGCCCGCCCACCTGGCGGAGTTCACCTGGCGCTGCGGCCTGCCGCTGATGGCCGTGGTGCTGTCGCTCGCGGCGATTCCGCTCTCGTACGTGAATCCGCGGATGGGCAGGTCGCTGAACTACGTGTTCGCCATCACGCTCTACATGTTCTACAGCAACATGCTGTCGATCGCGCAGGCGTGGATCGCGCAGGGGCGTCTTGCCCCGCTGATCGGTTTCTGGGTCGTCCACGCGCTGATGCTCGCGCTCACCGGGCTGCTGATGTGGCGTCGGGTGTCGGCGCTGTCCTGGCCGCGGCTGCCCGCACTGCGCCGGGGCTGAGGCGGACGACGATGACGGTGATCAGCCGCTACATCAGACGCGAGGTCTACACGGCCACGGGGCTGGTGGTGCTCGCCCTGCTCGGACTGTTCGCGCTGTTCGACCTGATCGGCGAACTCGACCAGCTGGGGGAGAGCGGCTACCGCCTGCGCGACATGTTCGTCTTCGTGGCGCTGAATCTTCCTGGCCACCTCTATCAGGTCCTGCCGGTGGCGGCGCTGATCGGCACCACCTTCGCGCTCACGCATCT
>CANGUQ010000495.1 GCA_947456915.1 Betaproteobacteria bacterium | reverse complement strand
GGCCCTTCCGCCGCCGCGCCAGCGCCCACCGGCCGGAGGAGACACCTGCGATGCACCAAGTCACCCTGCTGCCCGGAGATGGCATCGGCCCCGAAGTCACGGCGGCAGCGCGTGCGATCGTCGACGCCTGCGGTGTGGCGGTCGCCTGGGACGTGCAGCGGGCCGGACTCGCCGCGCAGGACGCCGGCCTGCCGCCACTGGGCCCGGCGGTGTTCGATTCGATCGGCCGCACCGGGCTCGCGCTGAAGGGCCCGACCGGCACGCCGTTCGGCACCCCGTACCGCATCGAAGTCGCCGCGCATCGCGCGAAACCCGTCGCCGAACCGCGCGTGTACCCGAGCGTGGCCATCGCGCTGCGCAAGGAATTCGACCTGTACATCAACGTGCGGCCGGTGCGCAGCCTGCCCGGCGTGGCGGCGCGCTACCGGGACGTCGACCTGATCATCTTTCGCGAGAACAGCGAGGATCTGTACCTGGGCCGCGAGCGCATGGTCGACGCCGACACCGCCGAGGCGGTGAAGACGATCACCCGCGGCGCAACCGAGCGCGCGGCGCGCTTTGCCTGCGAGACGATGCAGCGGCAGGGCCGGAAGAAGCTCGCCATCGGCCACAAGTCCAACGTGCTCAAGCTCACCGACGGGCTGTTTCTGAACAGCGCCCGGGCAATCGCCGAGCAGTACCCGCAGATCGAGACGCGCGACCGCGTGATCGATGCGCTGTGCATGGAGCTCGTGCTCGCGCCGGAGCGCTACGACTGCCTGCTGCTGGCCAACCTGTATGGCGACATCGTGTCCGACCTGTGCGCAGGACTGGTCGGCGGGCTGGGCATGGCACCCGGAGCGAACATCGGCGAGAAGTACGCGATCTTCGAGGCGGTGCACGGCACGGCGCCGGACATCGCCGGGCGCGACATCGCCAATCCGGTGGCGATGCTGCTGTCGGCCACCGCGCTGCTGCGCCACGTCGGCGAATTCGGCGCCGCCGGGCGCATCGAACGCGCGCTGTTCGACGTGCTCGAGCGCAGGGACCGGCTCACGCCCGATCTGGGCGGCAGCGGCGGCACGCGCGCGATGACGCAGGCGATCATCGACGCGCTCGGAGCAGACTGAGATGAACGAACGACCGCGCATCGTGTTCGTCGGCGCCGGCGCGATCGGCGGCTACAGCGGCGCGCTGATGAAACGCGCCGGCCACGACGTGACGCTGATCGACGCCTGGCCCGAGCACGTGGAGACGATCCGCCGCGACGGCTTCTCGCTCGACGGCATGACGCCGGCCGAGTCGGTGAACGTGCGGGTGGACGCACTGCACATCTGCGACGTGCCGCAGCTCGCGCGCTCGCGCCCGGTGGACATCGCGTTCATCGCGGTCAAGTCCTACGACACCGAGTGGGCGGCGCAGATGATCAGGCCGTATCTGGCGCCCGACGGCTTCTGCGTTTCGCTGCAGAACTCGATCAACGAGGAGCGCCTCGCCGGCGTGGTCGGCTGGGGCCGCACGCTGGGCTGCTGCGTGAGCCTGCTCGCCGCCGAACTCGACCGGCCCGGGCACGTCCAGCGCAACATCCACATGGGCGGGGACGCGCACACCGTGTATCGCGTGGGCGAAGTGCACGGCCGGGTGACGCCACGCGCGCAGCAGGTCGCGGCGCTGCTGCGCGCGGCCGACAGCGCGAAGGTCACCACCAACCTGTGGGGCGAGCGCTGGTCGAAGCTGATCATCAACGTGATGAGGAACGGCCTGTCGGCGGCCACCGGCATGAGCGGTAACCAGCGCGACCTCGCGCAGCCCACGCGCCGCGTGTCGATCAAGGTCGGCTCGGAGGCGGTGCGCGTCGGGCAGGCGCTGGGCTACGTGATCGAGGCGCAGCAGGGCCTCGATCCGGAGACGCTCGCGCGCGCCGGCGAAGGCTATGGCGATGCGCTGGCCGAGATCGAGAACGTCCTGATCGAACTGGCGAAGCACCGCGGCGAAGGCCAGCGCCCGTCGATGGGACAGGACATGCACAAGGGCCGGCGCACCGAGATCGACTACATCAACGGGCTGATCGTCGAACAGGGTGCGAAGGTGGGGATCGACGCATCGGTGAACGCGCGGCTGACCGAACTGGTCGGGCGGGTCGAGCGCGGCGAGGTTGCGGCCTCACCGGAGCTGGTGGCTGACTGGAAGGTGCTGGAGTAGCGTTATTGCGGAACTCAGGGGTTTTCGGCGCTCGCGTTGCGCCGGTCGCCTGGGCACACTGCGGAGACTGTTTTCATGAACGATGCTGATACCGCAATGACAGATCTTGTCCTGGAGCACCTTCGCGCTATCCGCGGCGACTTACAGGGCGTAAACGCACGCCTGGACTCGCTCACGGTGCGCGTTTCGTCGCTGGAGAACAGCGTTGCATCACTGCGGGTAGAGATGACGCATTTCCGGTCGGACATCGTACAACTTCACGTCGACGCGGCAAACATGCAAGCCAGGCTCGATCGCGTCGAATCTAGACTGGATCGGATCGAGCGCCGACTGGAGCTGGTCGATACACCGATCTAGGAAACCCAGCGCGCAACCCTCGCGAGTCGCTAGTTCAAGTCATTTGCCCAGCGCCTCCGGATTCAAAACGTTCTGCGGCGCGCCATTGGCGAACGCGACAAGGTTGTCGAACGCCGCCGCGAAGTACATCTCATAGGTGCGCTCCTCGACATAGCCCAGGTGCGGCGTGGCAGTGACGTTGTCCATCTTCAGCAGCGGATGCGCCGCGCCGTAGACCGGCTCGTCCTCGAACACGTCGACCGCGGCGAACCCGGGACGCCCTGCCTTCAGCGCTGCTTCCAGCGCACCGGCCGCCACCAGCGGCGCGCGGCTGGTGTTGACGAACAGCGCGGTGGGCTTCATCAGCGCGAGATCGGCGGCGGTGACGATGCCGCGGGTTTCCTTGTTGAGCGGGATGTGGATCGACAGCACGTCCGATTGCGCGAACAGCGCCTCGCGCGAGGCTGCTGCCCTGAACCCGTCGGCCTGCGCCCGCTCCAGCGACGCGCCGCGCCCCCAGCAGATCACGTTCATGCCGAAGGCCTGACCCGCCTTCGCGACCAGACTGCCGATCTTGCCGTAGGCGTAGATCCCCAGCGTCTTCCCGTACACGCCGATGCCGACCGTCGACTGCCAGCGGCCGGCGCGCAGTGCCGCCACCTCCTGCGGGATCGAGCGCAGCGACGCGAAGATCAGCCCCCAGGCAAGCTCCGCCGGCGCATAGGGCGAGCCGGTGCCGGCGCCCGTCACCACGACCCCGCGCCGGGTGCAGGCGTCCAGATCGATGTGGGAGACGTTCTTGCCGGTCTGCGCGATCACCCTGAGCTTCGGCATCCGGTCCAGATGCGCCTGGGTGAACGGCGCGCGCTGCTGGATCAGCACCAGCCCCTCGATCCGATCGATGTCGGCCGGCAGCCGGTCCGGATCCTTGAGCGTCTCGGTGCAGACGGTGACGTCGTGACCAGCAAGCTTCGCCCACGCGGCGAGTTTCGGCGTGGCGCACTGGTAGTCGTCGGCAATGGCGATCTTCATGGCAGGCTCCGGCGGCGGATGAGCGACGGCGGATTATGC
>CANGUQ010000494.1 GCA_947456915.1 Betaproteobacteria bacterium | reverse complement strand
GCATCGCGCCGGCAACGTTCTCCAGCAGCGCGCGCACTGGCGCCGGATGCGCCGCGCGGACGACACCCGGTCCGGTGGCCGCACGCGCCGGGGTGCGCTAGCATCGCGGCCTTTGCCGTCGCGGTCGCGCCACCCATGCAAGCCTTCGCCCGGAACCTCGTCTCGAATTCACGCTTCGAGCGCGCGATCATCGCGCTCATCGTGTTCAACGGCGTGCTGGTGGGGCTGGAGACGTCGTACACGATCCTCGCGCGGTTCGGCCCGGTCATCGAGTGGCTGCACCACCTGATCCTCGCTGCATTCATCGCCGAAGCGGCGCTCAAGATCGCGGCAGTCGCGCCGCAGTGGCGTCGCTACTTCGGCGATGGCTGGAACGTGTTCGACTTCAGCATCATCGTACTGTCGCTGTTGCCGTTCTCCGGCGAACTGGCGATGGTGGCGCGGCTGGTGCGGCTGCTGCGGGTGCTGCGGCTGGTGTCGGCACTGCCGAAGCTGCGGCTGGTGGTGGCGACGCTGGTGCACGCACTGCCGGGGATGGGCCACGTGCTGATGCTGGTCGCATTGCTGTTCTACGTCTACGGCGTGGCGGGCTGGCACCTGTTTCACCAGCACGATCCCGAACGGTGGGGAACGCTCGGCGCATCGCTGCTGACCCTGTTCCAGATCGCCACGCTCGAAGGCTGGGCCGAGGTGATGTACACGGCGATGGCGCAGGTGCCGCTCGCGTGGATATTCTTCATCTCGTTTGTGATCGTCGGCACCTTCGTGATGATCAACATGTTCGTCGCGGTGGTGATCAACAGCCTGGAAGAGAGCAAGGCCACCGCGCTCGACGTCGCGCGCGAACCGGCGACGCGGGAGGACATCGTCGCGGAACTGCGCGCGTTGCGCGAGGCGGTCGCGCGCCTCGAGGCGCGACTGGCCGAACCGGGCGCGGGCGTGAGCGATGCACGCCGCGCTGGCTGAGCGACGGTGGTGACCGGGTCGAGTGCAGGCAGCCCGCCCGACACCGATGCCGCGGCCGGGCGCGTCGTGCAGCCTGCGCCGACGGCGGACGGATCGTTCGCGGCAGGGCCGGGCCGCGGTGTCGTCGTCACCGGCGCGGCGAGCCAGATCGGCTATTTTCTGATACCGCGGCTGCGCGCGGCCGGCTGGCGGGTGATCGCCGTGTCCCGGCGGCCGCAGGCGCAGGCGGTGGCCGACTTCGGCACGCACTGGTGCGCCGACGGCGACATCCGCTGGGTGCGCGCCGATCTCGAAGCCCCTGCGGCCACGTGGGCCCAGGGATGCAGCGCGTGGATCCATCTCGGTCCGCTGCGGCTCGTCGCTGCGTGTGCTCCGCAGGCTGCCGCAGCCGGGATCCGGTGCATCGTCGCCTTCGGCTCGACCAGCCGGTTCACCAAGCTCGGCTCGGCGTCGCCGCGCGAGCAGCGCATCGTGGCCGATCTGGCGTCCGGTGAGCGCGATCTCGCGACGGCTGCCGCGACGCTCGGCATCGCGGCGACAGTGCTGCGGCCGACGCTGATCTACGGTGCCGGACTGGACCGCAACGTGATGGTGATCGCACAGGCGATCCGGCGCTTCGGCTTCTTTCCGCTGGTCGGCGGCGGGCGCGGGTTGCGCCAGCCGGTCCACGCCGACGATCTCGCGCAGGCTGCGGCAGCGGCGCTCACGCTCGCGCCGGCTCCCGATCGCGCCTACGACCTGTCCGGCGGCGAAGTGCTGACCTATCGCGCGATGGTCGAGCGGGTGTTCGCCGCGCTCGGGCGACGGCCGCGTCTGCTGCCGGTGCCGGTGACGGCGGTCGGTCTTGCGCTGTGGGTCCTCGCGCGGCTGCCGCGCTATCGCGACTTCAACATCGAGATGGCGCGCCGCATGAGCGTCGACATGACGTTTCCGCACGAGGCCGCAGCGCGCGATCTGGGCTTCCGGCCGCGCGGATTCGCTCCGGTAGTCGACGCACCGCGCTGAGCGGCGCAGCGCAGTGCAGGGCAGCGTCGGGCGCAGCGCGGGCGCCAGTGCGAATCCGCGGGCGGGCCTCAGCGCGCATCCGTGCCCGGTGACGCTGCATCGCCGTCCAGCTCGCGCGGGCGCATCAGGCGGAAGGCGACCAGCGCCGCGATCATCAGCACGCCGATCGCGCCGAATGCGACGGACCAGCCGAGCGTGGACATGCCGCCCGCCGCATCGAGCAGTAGACCGACCAGCAGCGGCCCGAGGAACCCGCCGCCGTAGCCGAGCGACGAGTGCACCGCGAGCGTTGCGCCGCGGCGCGCGGGATCGGCCGTGCCCGCGGCGCCCGCGGTGAGGGAGGAAGAGTCGAGCCACGTGATCATGCCCCAGAGCAGCAGCAGCCCCGTGGCCAGCGCGTAGGATCCGCTGCCGAGGTAGCCGATCAGCGAGGCGAGCACGGCCGAGCCGAGCATCGCGAGCGTGATCAGTCGGCGGCGGCCCATGCGGATCGAGGCCTCGTTGCCGATCACGCTGGCGAGCGTGCCCAGCAGCGAGAGCAGGGTCAGCACCACGGGCGGGGAGAGTACTGCGCTGCCGCCGCCGGCAGTCGCCGCCACGTAGCCGAGAAAGGCCACGCCCCAGCCGCGCAACGCGTTCATCTCGAGCGTGTGTACGCAATAGGCGACGCCGTAGGCCATGGCCGAACGGTTCGCCAGCACCGGGCGGAAATCGAACAGCCGGTGGCTGGCGGTTGCCGCGACCGGCTGCGCCGCCGTCCCGGCCCGGGGCACGCAGAGGGCAACGATCGTCCACGCGAGCGCCGCACAGGCCGCGGCAGCCACGAAGGCGACACGCCATCCGGCGAGGCCGTCGAGCAGCGCAGCGACCGTGTAGGAGGCCGCGCCGGAAACGCCGATCGAGGCGACGTGGCCGGTGACTGCACGCGACATCTGTCGCGGCTGCACGCGATCGGCAAGCAGCTTGAGTCCGGTCATGTAGGTTCCTGCCCAGCCGATCCCGGCGAGTGCGCGCAGCAGCAGGGCCGACCAGAATCCGTCCGCCACGTACGTGAACAGCGCGTGCGCCAGCGCCGTGCAGGCAACGCCGAACAGATACACGCGCCGGGGGTCGATGCGGTCGGTGAGGGTCACCAGCAGCGGAACCGACAGCATGTACGCCCCGTAGAAGGCGGCGGTGACCCAGCCGGCTTCGGTGTTGCTGAGCGACCAGCGCACCATCATGTCCGGCAGCAGTGCAGGCCAGAAGAAGGCGCCGATCTGCACGAACACCTGGGCCGTGCAGACCAGCACGACCAGCACCTGCGGTGACGGGTGTCCGGTGCTCGCGCGCATCGGACCGCGCCTCATCCGAGGGGCAGCCGTGCGCCGCACGCCGGCCACGACCCGTCAGGCGTGGCGCAGGTGGCACGGAGGGGGGCGGCCAGAGAGGTGACGGCCGGACCGGCGGCAGCCAGACAGGTGACGGCCTGCGGACGGTGGTTCATGGCGTGGGCATTTCCGTGACCGCATCATGCCACCCGCGCGGCGATTGCGCGGCGAGCGGCGGCGCGAGATCGACGGGGGCGATCGCGGCTGCGCCCGATCGCCTGCTGCGGTGGGATACGAGGCGGCGCGCGCCTGCAG
>CANGUQ010000493.1 GCA_947456915.1 Betaproteobacteria bacterium | reverse complement strand
CGGCGCTGCACCGCGATCTCCGGCGCTAGGCGGCGCGACCCTCGCTGCGCAGCCCCGCCACCAGCCTGCCGATCGCCTCGACCACCTGCTGCCTCGCGATCGCGCCGTACGACACGCGCAGCAGGCACGGATCGTCGACGCCGAAGGCCGCGCCGGGAATCACGGCCACGCGATGCTCGCGAATGAGCTGCATCGCAAGTGCCGCCGAGTCGTGCGGGCCGGCGAGGCGCAGCAGGCAGTAGAACGCGCCGCGCGTGTCCGGGACCACCACCTGCGGGGCGAGCGGGGCGAGCGCCGCGCGCACCGCTGCGCGTACTTCGGTGAGCACTGCGATGCGCGGTGCGCACCACGTGCGGCCCGCCGCGAGCGCCGCCGTGGCAGCCAGCTGCGACACCACCGGCGGACAGATCAGGTTGGTGTCCTGGATCTTCGCGATCGCCGGATAGAGATGCGCGGGAATCACCATGTAGCCCACGCGCCAGCTGGCGAAGCCGTAGGCCTTGGACAGCGAATACAGCGATATCGTGTGCGCCTGCGCATCGGGCAGCGCTGCCGGCGAGAACGCCGGTTCACCCTCGTGAACGAAGTACTCGTAGGCCTCGTCGCTGATATGGTACAGCCCGCGCTCCCGGCACAGCGCGTTGACGGCGGCGAGTGCCGCACGCGGATACACCGCGCCGGTGGGGTTGTTCGGCGACACGGTGACGATCGCGCGCGTGCGTGCCGTGATCGCGCGCGCGAGCGCATCGAGGTCGAGCTGGTAGTCGGCGTCGGTAGGCACGCCGACTGCACGCGCGCTGGCGAGTGCCAGCGCCATCTCCTGATTGAAGTACCACGGCAGCGGCAGGATCACCTCGTCGCCCGGGTCGCAGATCGCCAGCATGACGTTCAGGAAGGCCATGTTGGCGCCGGCGGTGACCACCACGCGCTGCGCCGGGCCCGGGGTGTAGCCGTTGTCGGTGGCGAGCTTCGCCTCGATCGCCGCGATCAGCGCATCCGTGCCGTGAACGGCCTGATACCTGTTCAGCGCGGCGTCGGTGGCGAGCGCGTCGATCGCCTCGAACACCTGCGGCGGCGGAGGGTAGTAGACGACACCTTGCCCGAGCGAGAGGGTGCCGGGATGCTCGCGGATCGCCTGCGCGATCACCGGGATGATCGGCTGCTGCACGGCGGCCGCGCGTCGCGACACGGGGAAGGATCGGTTGGACGGCATCGCGGCAGAGCTGCGCGAGAGGGTGAGCGAAGGCGGCGGCGGGTATCGACAGGCGGCGGACGCGACGACACGCGGCCTGCGCGCCCGGCGGGCTCAGATCTTCAGCGTGAACGGGTTGAAGTCGGTCCTGCGGTCGTAGTAGTCCTCGTGCTCGACCCGCTTGAGCCACGAGACGATCCGGTAGGTGAACGGCAGCGCGACGATCTCCCAGCCGACCTTCAGCAGGTAGTTGGAGAACATCACCGCCAGCAGCAACTCGTTCGACCACACGCCGTAGAACGCCACCGGATAGAAGATCAGCGTGTCCACCCCCTGCCCGACGCCGGTGGAGCCGATCATGCGCGCCCAGAGCGCCCGTCCCCTGGACCACACCTTCATCCGCGCGAGCACGTAGGAGTTGACGAACTCGCCGGCCCAGAACGCGACCAGCGAAGCCACCACGATGCGCGGCGTCGCGCCGAAGATGGTCTCGTACGCAGCCTGGTTCGGCCAGCCGGCGGCCGGGGGAAGCTGCACGACCACCCACGCCATGAACGAGGCGAAGGCGAGTGCACCGAATCCGGCCCAGACCACCTTGCGCGCGCGCGCGTACCCATAGACCTCGGTCAGGATGTCGCCGAACACGTACGAGATCGGAAAGAACAGCACGCCGGCACCGAAGGCGAAGGTGCCGATCAGCGGCAGATCGAGTTCCGCGACCTTCGCCGGCCCGATCAGGTTCGAGCACAGCAGCACGCAGACGAACCCCGCCATCACGAGGTCGTAGTACCGATAGCTGCGCTGCGAGTGCGGCACGCCCGCAGCCGCGTGGCCGCGGCCGGCGCCGACATGGGCAGCGCCGTCGGCGTGCGTACCCGCGCGCGTCGGCGACGGATCGGTGGTCAAGGTGCGCCGCGCCTAGCGCATGCCGGGCAACATGCCCTTCATGCCGCGCATCATCTTCGCCATGCCGCCCTTGCTCACCATCTTCATCATCTTCTGCGCGGCCTCGAACTGGTTCAGCAACTGGTTGACCTGCTGCACCGAGACGCCGGCGCCTGCAGCGATACGCCGCTTGCGCGAGGCCTTGAGGATCTCGGGTTTCGCCCGCTCGGCCGGCGTCATCGACAGGATGATCGCCTCCTGGCGAGCGATCGTACGGTCGTCGACCTGCGCATTCTGCGCCATGCGCGCGAGATCGCCGGGCAGCTTGTCGAGCAGAGAGGACAGCCCGCCCATCTTCTTCATCTGGCCGATCTGCTGGCGGAAGTCCTCCAGATCGAAGCCCTTGCCGGACTTCATCTTGCGCGCGAACTGCTCGGCCTGCGCGACGTCGACGTTCTTCTGTGCCTCCTCGATCAGCGACAGCACGTCGCCCATGCCGAGGATGCGCGAGGCCATGCGCTCGGGGTGGAAGGCCTCCAGCCCGGTCAGCTTCTCCCCGACGCCGACGAACTTGATCGGCTTGCCGGTGATCGCGCGCACCGAGAGCGCGGCGCCCCCGCGCGCATCGCCGTCGAGCTTGGTGAGGATCACACCGGTCAGCGGCAGCGCCTCGCCGAACGCGCGCGCCACGTTCACCGCGTCCTGCCCCTGCATCGAGTCGACGACGAACAGCGTCTCGATCGGCTGGACCGCCGCGTGCAGCGCGCGGATCTCGTCCATCATCGCTTCGTCGATCGACAGGCGACCCGCGGTGTCGACGATCAGCACATCGAAGTAGTGGCGTCTCGCGTGATCGAGCGCGCCTGAAGCGATCGCCACCGGCTTCGCATCGGGTGGCGCCTCGTAGAAGCCGACATCGAGCTGCCGGGCAAGCGTGCGCAGCTGCTCGATCGCCGCCGGCCGGTAGACGTCGGCGGAGGCGAGCAGCACCTTCTTCTTCTGCTCCGCGAGCAGTTTCGCCAGCTTGCCGCTGGAGGTGGTCTTGCCCGAACCCTGCAGCCCGGCCATGAGGATCACCGCCGGCGGCTGGGTAGCCAGGTTCAACCCGGCGCCCGACTCGCCCATCAGGGCGATCAGCTCGCGATGCACGACGCCGACCACCGCCTGCCCCGGCGTCAGGCTGGTGAGCACTTCCTGCCCGAGCGCCTTCTCGCGCACGCGCGCGATGAAGTCCTTGGCCACCGGCAGCGCGACGTCGGCGTCGAGCAGCGCGAGACGCACCTCGCGCAGCGCGTCCGAGACGTTGGACTCGGTGATGCGCGCCTCGCCTCTGAGCGTCTTGACGACGCGCGACAGCCGGCCGGTCAGGGTGTCAAGCATGGGCGGCAAACCCGTTCGTGTAGACTCGAATCATGCTGGGAAGTCTACCGTATCTGCTCTGCGCACTTGCCTACGGCTCGTACGCCGCGTATCTAAGCAGCCGGCTCAGGCAACGTCCGGCCGCCCGGCTCGCGCCTGCCAT
>CANGUQ010000492.1 GCA_947456915.1 Betaproteobacteria bacterium | reverse complement strand
CCGGTGCGCCTCGTGGTGCCGTTCCCGCCGGGAGCGGCGAGCGACTTCCTCGGTCGCACGCTCGGCCAGCGACTGTTCGAGACCTGGGGGCAGCAGATCGTCGTCGACAACCGGCCTGGCGGTGGCGGCATCCTCGGCGGACAGATCGTGTCCAAGGCTGCGCCCGACGGCTACACGATGGCACTGATCGGCACGCCGCACCTGGCGGCCCCGCTGCTGCAGAAGGAACTGCCGTACCGGCCGATCGAGGACTTCACCATGGTGATGCAGGTCGCCTCGCTCGCCAACGTGCTGGTCGTCGCCCCGCAGGTGCCGGCGACGACGCTGAAGGATTTCCTCGCCTTCGCCAGGGCGCGCCCCGGCCAGCTCAACATGGGGTCTGCGGGCATCGGCAGCGGCTCGCACATGGCCGGCGAGTTCTTCCGGCAGGCGGCCGGGATCGACACCGTGCACGTGCCGTTCAAGCTGCTCTCCGACGCCATTTCGGAGATGCTGTCGGGCCGCGTACACTACTACGTGTTCCCGGTGTCGGCGATCGCACCGCAGTTGCGCGAAGGCAAGCTGCGCGCGATCGCAGTCACCTCGGCCAGGCGTGCGAGCGGCTTCCCCGAAGTGCCGTCGATGACCGAGGCAGGCATGCCCGGCTTCGTGTACGACACCTGGTTCGGCATCATCGGACCGCCCCGGCTGCCGGTGGCGATCAGCGAGCGCTGGGTGGCCGATCTGGGCCGCATCCTGCGCGAGCCGGAGACCGTCGAACGCATGACCAAGGGCGGCAGCGATCCTGCGCCGAGCACGTCCGCCCAGTTTCTCGAGCTGATGCGCGCGGAGTATCCGCGCTACGCGAAGCTGATCAAGCAGGCGAATCTCAGGATCGAGTAATCGTCGGGGCGCGGGCACGCCGGCCTGCATCCCGCCCCGGCGCTCCCCGGTCCGTCCACGGTCCGGCCCGCGCGACTCTCCGGCAATCCTCCACGCACATCCCTTCTCGAAGGACGCAGCAATGGCAAGCAGAGCGAAGAAGATCGAACCGCAACAGGTGAAGGCGGCCGACATCCCGGTCAAGGGCGGGCGCGGCAAGTCGCTCGCGCAGGAGATGATGGAGTATCCGGACCCGGATCACCGCTGGGAGCGGCCGCTGCAGGCGCCCGGGCGCATGCAGGTCGACTTCGAGGAGCGCGTCGACTTCCAGCGCCTGCACCGGTACCGGCTCGCACGCACCAAGGCGTCCCTCGCCCGCAGCGGCATGGGCGCGATGCTGTGCTTCGACCAGTACAACGTGCGCTACACGACGAGCACGGTGATCGGCGAGTGGGCGCGCGACAAGCTCACCCGGTGGTCGCTGGTGACCGGCAACGGCGAGCCCTACATCTGGGATTTCGGCTCCGCGGCGCGCCACCACCGCATCTACTGTCCGTGGCTGCCGACCAACCACGTGTTCGCCGGCAACGTCGGCATGCGCGGTGCGATCAATCCGAGCGTGGGCCTGTTCGAAGAGGCGGCGAAGGAGATCTTCGACATCCTGCAGCAGGAGGGCGTGGCCGACATGCCTCTGGGCGTGGACGTGGTCGAGCCGCCGTTCCTGTTCGCGCTGCAGAAGCTCGGGCTGAAGATCGTCGACGGTCAGCAGATGATGCTCGCGGCGCGCGAGATCAAGAGCCACGACGAGATCACCCTGCTCAACATGGCCAGTTCCATGGTCGATGGCGTGTACCAGGACATCTTCGAGGCGCTCAAGCCCGGCGTGCGCGAGAACGAAGTGGTGGCGATGGCCACCAAGCGCCTGTACGAGATGGGCTCGGACTGCGTCGAGGCGATCAACGCGATCGCTGGCGAGCGCTGCAGCCCGCATCCGCACAACTTCACCGACCGGCTGATCCGGCCGGGTGATCAGGCCTACTTCGACATCATCCAGTCGTACATGGGCTATCGCACCTGCTACTACCGCACGTTCACCGTCGGCAGCGCGACCAGGGCGCAGAAGGACGCGTACAAGAAGGCGCGGGCGTGGATGGATGGCGCGATCGCGATGCTCAAGCCGGGCGTGACCACCGACAAGGTTGCGCGCGCGTTCCCGAAATCCACCGAGATCGGCTTCGAGACCGAGATGTCGGCGTTCGGCCTGAACTTCTGCCACGGCCTCGGGCTGGGACTGCACGAGCGGCCGCTGATCTCGCGGCTCAATTCGTTCAAGGACCCGTACGAACTCAAGGCCGGCATGGTGTTCGCGGTGGAGACGTTCTGCCCGGCCGCCGACGGCGTGTCGGCTGCCCGCATCGAGGAGGAGGTGGTGCTCACGCCGAACGGCGCGCAGATCATCTCGCTGTTCCCGGCGCAGGAACTGCCGATCGCAAACGAGTACTAGCACCGGCGCAAGCCGTGCGTCACAACCCCAGACCAGGATCACCGATGAGTGCGATTCCCAAACCGAAGAAGCCCGTGTTCGAGATCGGTCGCGAGACCCGGCTCGACCTGTTCCGGCTGCAGCTCGAACTGCGCATGTGCGAGAAGCGCGCGTTCGACCTGTTCCTGCAGAATCTGATCAAGGGCACCAGCCACCTGTCGCTCGGGCAGGAGGCGATCGCCGCCGCCTTCGGCGTGGCGATGAAGCATGACGACTACACGTTCTGCACCTACCGCGGCCACGCGCACACGCTCGCCCGCGGCGCCTCGATGGCGGGCGTGCTCGGCGAGCTGATGGGACGCGAGTGCGGGCTGCTCGCCGGCAAGGGCGGTTCGATGCACCTGACCGACGTGGAGAAGGGGGTGATGGGCTCGTACGCGATCATCGGTGCGCACCTGCCGATCGCCGCCGGCGCCGCGTGGTCGGCGCAGTACCGCGGCACCAAGCAGGTGTCGGTGTGCTTCTTCGGCGACGGCACCACCAACATCGGCGCGTTCCACGAGGCCCTGAACTTCGCCGTCGTGTGGAAGCTGCCGGTGGTGTTCGTCTGCGAGAACAACCTGTACATGGAGTACACGCCGATCAGCGCAGTCACCGCGGTGCCCAATCCCGCCGGCGACCGGGCGGGCGCCTACGGCCTGCCGTCGATCGTGGTCGACGGCAACGACGCCGACATCATGTACGAGACCGCGATGCAGGCGATCACCAAGGCGCGCAACGGCGGCGGACCCTCGCTGATCGAGGCGCGCACCTACCGCCACTCGGGGCACTCGCGTGCCGACCCGGCAAAGTACCGGCCGGCGGGCGAACTCGAGGAATGGCTCAAGCGCGACCCGATCCCCACCTACCGCGAGCGTCTGCTGCGTCTGGGGTTCTCGGAGGGCACGCTGAAGGGCATCGAGGAAGACACGCAGCGCAAGGTCGATGAAGCCACGGCGATCGCCAAGGCCTCGCCGGCGCCGTCGCTGGATCTGATCGACAAGGACGTATGGGCTGACGGGAGCACGGCATGGCGGAACTGACCTATCGCGACGCGGTCGCAGCAGGGATCGCGCAGGAGATGCGCCGCGATCCGAACGTGGTGTTCCTGGGCGAGGACGTCGCCCACGCCGGCGGGGTGTTCAAGGCGACCGTCGGCCTGCTCGAGGAGTTCGGGCCGCTGCGCGTGCGCGACTGCCCGATCTCCGAGCAGGCCAT
>CANGUQ010000491.1 GCA_947456915.1 Betaproteobacteria bacterium | reverse complement strand
CTGCGCGTAGATCGCGCGCGCCGCATCGATGCCCGCACCCCGGGCGAAGCGGTGCCCCTCGCCTGCGAGCACGGTCTCCAGCGCGGCGATCGTGGTGAGCACCGTGTCGCGGCGGGCGTTGTAGCCCATCGCGCCGATGCGCCAGATGCGCCCGTGCAGCGGGCCGAAGGAGGTGCCGATCTCGATGTTGAACTCGTCGAGCATGGCGGTGCGCACGCGATCGCCGTTCACACCCTCCGGAATCCACACGCCGGTGACGTTGGGCATCTTGCTGGCGACGTCGCCGAACACGCGCAGCTGCATCGCCTGCAGCGCCGCGACGATCGCCCGGCTCGCCTGCGCGTGCCGGGCATACACGGCCGCGTGGCCTTCCTGCAGGAAGATGCGCGCGCACTCGCGTGCCGCGTAGAGCATCGTCGTTGCTTCGGTGTGGTGGTTCAGCGCCTTGTCGCTCCAGTAATCGATGATCATCGCCAGGTCGAAGTAGTTCGATGCGATGATGCGACCGGCGCCGGGCTGGTAGTCCTTGGGACGCAGGCCCTCCTCGATGTGACGGCGGCGCAGGATGCGCGCGGCGAGTTCGTCCGACAGGGTGATCGGCGCGATGCCCGACGGTCCGGCGAGACACTTCTGCAGTGCGCCGGTCACGCAGTCGATCTGCCAGGCATCGACCGGCAGCGGCGTGCCGCACAGCGAGGCAGTGGCATCGACCTGCAGCATCACACCCATGCGCCGGCACAGCGGTCCCAGTTCTGCGAGCGGCTGCAGCATCGTGGTCGAGGTATCGCCCTGACAGCAGGCGACCAGCTTGGGCGAGAACGCCTTGATCTCGGCTTCGATACGCGCCGGATCGAACACGGTTCCCCACTCGGCCTCGATCACGCGTACCTCGGCACCCACCCGCCGCGCGATCTCCGCCTTCAGCTGGCCGAAGCGGCCGAAGCTCGCCACCAGCACGCGATCGCCCGGCTCGACCAGCGATACCATCACCGTCTCGATCGCCGAGCGCGCGGTGCCGTCGATGCACAGCGTCTGTGCGTTGGTCGTCTCGAACACGGCGCGGTACAGCGCCTGCGTGTCGCGCATGAACTGGCGAAACTGCGGGTCGAACTGGCCGAGCAGCTGCGCCGACATCGCGCGCAGCACGCGCGGGTCGGCGTTGATCGGACCCGGGCCCATCAGCAGCCGGGGCAGCGGATTGAGCTCGGCGGCGGCCAGCGCCGGCAGCGCCGCGAACGCTGCGGCCGGGGAGGGTTGGTAGGCGGGGGAGTGACCGGAGCTCGACATGGACGTGATCCAGAGGGGAGGTACAGGCGCCAGGGCAAGGGTGCAACCCCTGCGCGCGCCGTACCGGGTATGCCGCGGGCTGCCGAAGCGCACCACGGCCACCAGCCCCTGGCACAGGCCCCGGGCGGGCCGGGCATGCGCAATGGGCGGACTGCGAACGCAGGAACGATGAAACCCGCGACCGGTCCTGCCGGCGAGCGGCCGACCGGGAGGCGGGAACCGCAGCGAGACCTGCGGCAGGACCAGCAGCGGGACGAACGGGACGGGCAGGAAGACGTGCGGGAAGCCGTGCGGGAAGCCGTGCAGGACGCCGTGCGGTACGACGTGACTGCCGACGCAGCGGCAGGCCGCACCACGCCGCGAGGCGCGAGTTTAGTGCACCCGCTGCCGATCGGCCGGAAAAACCGCTTCGCCCGAGGCTACAATCGCGACGCGCGAGAGGCGCGGATGGCGTTGGAGGGGGCGATGGCGAGAGTGCTGACAGTGGCAGGGGCGCAACTGGGACCGATCCAGCGCTCCGATACCAAGGCGCAGTGCGTGGCACGGATGATCGAGCTGATGCGTCGGGCGAAGGCCCGTGGCGCCCAGCTGGTCGTGTTTCCGGAACTGGCGCTGACCACGTTCTTTCCACGCTGGCTGATCGAGGACGAGGCCGAACTCGACGCGTACTACGAGCGCGAGGTGCCCAACGCGGACACCATCGCGCTGTTCGACGAGTCGCGCCGGCTCGGCGTGGGTTTCTATCTCGGGTATGCGGAACTGGTCGAGGAGGGGGGGCGCAAGCGCCGGTTCAACACCTCGATCCTGGTCGACACCTCCGGCACCATCGTCGGCAAGTACCGCAAGGTGCACCTGCCGGGGCACGCCGACTACCGGCCCCACCTGCCGTTCCAGCATCTGGAGAAGCGTTACTTCGAGCCCGGCGATCTGGGTTTTCCGGTGTGGCGCACGATGGGCGGGGTGATGGGCATGGCGATCTGCAACGACCGCCGCTGGCCGGAGACCTATCGGGTGATGGGCCTGAAGGGGGTGGAGCTGGTGATGCTGGGCTTCAACACGCCCGCGATGAATCGCGACGGCGGTGAGGCGCACTACCTGCGCGTGCATCACAGCAATCTGGTGATGAGTGCAGGGGCCTATCAGAACGGGACCTGGGTGGTCGGCGTGGCCAAGGCCGGCCGCGAGGAGGGCGTGGACATGACCGGCAGCTCGATCATCGTCGCGCCCTCCGGCGAGATCGTCGCGCAGAGCTGCACGCTGGGCGACGAGCTGATCGTTGCGGATTGCGACTTCGACCAGTGCCAGTTCAACAAGACCACGGTGTTCGACTTCGCGGCGCACCGTCGCATCGAGCACTACGGCATCATCACTGCGCAGACCGGCGCCACGCCCCCGCCCTGAGCGGTGCGCGGCCCCCGACAGTTGCCCCCGACCCCAGACCGTGGACAGCCCCGCAATGAGCGAAACGATCCTCGTCCTCAATCCGAACAGCACCCAGTCGGTCACCGACGAAATGAGCGCGGCGGTGGAGCCGTTCCGGCTGGCGGGCGCACCGCTGATCGTCTGCGAGACGTTGCGCGAAGGGCCGCCCGGGGTGGAGACGCAGGCGCAGGTCGATGCGAGCACGCAGCTGATGATCGACTGGCTGGCGACCCGCCCCGCGTATCTCGACTGCGCGGCCGTGGTCATCGGCTGCTTCTCCGATCCCGGGCTGTTTGCGCTGCGCGAGCGCCTGCGCCAGCCGGTGTTCGGAATCGGTGAATGCGGGTTCAACGCTGCTTCGGCACTCGCCGAGCGCTTCGGCTCGATCGCCATTGTCAGCGGGTCGCTCGGTCGCCACCGGCGCAAGATCCGGGCGCTCGGCTTCGAGCACCGCTACGTCGGCGGTCTCGCCGCCGGGCTGGGCGTCGTCGAGCTCGCCGATCGTGCGCGCACCTGGGGTCGACTGCAGGCGCTCGGCACGCAGTTGCGCGACGAGTCGGG
This sequence comes from Betaproteobacteria bacterium, assembly GCA_947456915.1. Taxonomy (GTDB): domain Bacteria; phylum Pseudomonadota; class Gammaproteobacteria; order Burkholderiales; family CAIKXV01; genus CAIKXV01. The sequence goes on along the minus strand of CANGUQ010000491.1, from coordinate 343 downwards.
CGCGCAGGCGATCGTGCTCGGCTGCGCGGGCTTCTCTCCGTATCGCAGTGCGCTGGAACAGCATCTGGGTGTGCCGGTCATCGATCCGACCCAGGCGGCAGTGGCGGCGGCGCTGGGTCAGGTGCTGGCGCGCCGCGCCATGGCGTCGGTACCCGGACAGCCGGCTGCGGCAGCAGAGCCGCGACGCGCGGCGTGAGCGCGCGCACCGCGTCTGTGCCGACGCGGGCTGCTGCGCGCAGGCCGGTATTCGAGGTGCGATCACCGCGGGCCGCAGGCAGGCGCACGTGCGCCGCGCCGGTTGCCCGGTAAGCCTTGCACGCCGCGGGCGGGAGCGATGAAGCCG
>CANGUQ010000490.1 GCA_947456915.1 Betaproteobacteria bacterium | reverse complement strand
TGGGCAGCACCGGCATCGTGTTCGCAGCGCTCGCCTCCGGCGCGATCGATGCCTATGTCGAATACACGGGCACCCTTGCGCGCGAGATCCTGCGCCTGCCCGATCCGCAGGACCGGCGGGCGATGCAGGACGCACTGGCCGAGCGCGGACTCGCGATCTCCGCGCCGCTCGGCTTCAACAACACCTACGCGCTGGCGATGGCGCAGAGCACGGCCGCACGGCTGGGTGTTGCCAGCCTCTCGGATCTGGCTGCGCATCCGGCGCTGCGGCTGGGGCTCACCCAGGAATTCATCGGCCGTGCCGACGGCTGGGCGGGCCTGCGCGCGCGCTATGCGCTGCCGTTCGCCACCCCGCGCGGCGTCGACCACGGCATCAAGTTCGGCGCTCTGGCCAGCGGTCAGCTCGACGTGATCGATGTCTACTCGACCGATGCCGCAATCGAGCGCTATCGCCTGCGCGTGCTCGCCGATGACCGCGAGTACTTTCCGCGCTACGAGGCGGTGCTGCTCTACCGGCGCGACAGCGCGCAGCGCCGCCCGCGCACGTTCGCCGCGCTGCGCGCGCTGGAGGGCAGCCTCGACGAGACGACGATGCAACGGCTGAATGCACAGGCGGAAACGGGTGCGCGCAGCTTTGCCGAGGTCGCCGAGCGCTTCGTCGCCGAGCGCTCGGCCGCCGCTGGCCGCGCCGCGGGCGACCTCGCAGCGACGGCGGCATCTGCGCACGAGCCCGCGGCAGGTACCGCAGCGCCGGTGACCAGCGCGACCGGCGCGCAGCGTCCGCTGTGGGCTACGCTGTTCGACGCCGACTTCCTGCGGCTCAGCCTCGAACACGCGTGGCTCGTGTTCGTCTCGCTTGCCGCCTCGACGCTGATCGGCATACCCCTGGGAGTCTGGTGCGCGGCCTCGACCCGCGCGCGGCGCATCGTGCTGCCGCTGGTCGGTCTGATCCAGACCATCCCGTCGCTCGCGCTGCTCGCTTTCCTGATCGCACTGTACGCGCGCATCGGCCTGTGGCCGGCGCTCACCGCGCTGTTCCTGTACGGACTGCTGCCGATCGTGCGCAACACCTGCACCGGCCTGCAGGCGATCCCGCAGACGCTGCGCGACGCCGGCATCGCACTCGGCCTGCCCGGTACGGCGCGCCTGCTGCGCATCGAACTGCCGCTCGCGGCCCCGGCGATCGTGGCTGGCGTGCAGACCTCGGCGGTCATCGGCGTGGGCACGGCCACCATCGCCGCATTCATCGGCGCGGGCGGCTACGGCGAGCGCATCGCCACCGAGCTCGCGCTCAACGACCCCCGCGTGCTGCTCGCCGGCGCACTGCCGGCGGCAGGATTCGCGCTGCTCGTGCAGTTCGCCTTCGCGCTGCTCGAACGCCGGATCGTGTCACCAGGCCTGCGCAGCGAACGGTTCGGCGCGTGACAGGCGCCCGGGCCAGGCGCAGGATCGGTGCGCGCGCCGCGCGCTCAGCCGCTGAGTACGCGCTCGGGATGCAGCACCGCGCGCACAACCAGCGCCGAAACGTCCCCCGGACGCAGCCCGCGCAGATCGAGTTCGCGCGCAGCGAAGAACCGGCGCACGCTCTGCGCCAGCGCATCGAGCGCGACACCGCGGATCGCCACTTCGAGATCGCGCAGCAGGTGTGCGGGCAGCACCGCAGGCTCGACGTTCAGCCACGCCTCGCGCAACCGGCGCCCTCGCAGGTCGTAGGCCACGCCGGCGTGCAGGGTGTACCCGCGCAGCTGCGCCGATGCGGCGACGATCGGCATCTCCGAACTCGGGCGGCGGATGAGTGCCAGCCAGTCCGGTGCACTGAACTCGCGCAGCGCCACGCGGTAGCGGGCGAGCTCGCTGTCGGTGAGCTCGCCGGGGAGGAGCCGCACGCCCAGCGCCCGCGCGAACGCAGCCGCCAGTGCCCGCTGCAGCACGTGCACCGCGGGCGCGCTGCCCAGCTGCTCGCGCAGGCTGGTCACCCGGTCGCCCATGCGGAACCCGGCGGCACCGGCCATCCGCCCGGCGATGCTGCGTCCGAGCGCGCTGCGCAGGATCCGCTCGGCCCTGGGCGCATCGAAATCCATGAACACGCTGCCCTGGCTCCACACCTGGCTACCGTCGACGCCTGCCCGGATGTCGCCGATGCGCCGGCCGCCGACTTCGATCTCCTGGCTGCCGCGCAACCGCGCCTCCACCCCGAGCGTCGCCAGCGCGTCGCAGACGGTGTGCACGAGCCGGTGCGTGACGCCGGCGACATCGCGCCGATACAGGTCTGCGCGCAGCGCGAACAGCTCCCAGCCCAGCTGCTGCTCGTCGACCATGCGCGCGGGAGCGTTGTCCGCAGCGCGCTCGATGGCCACGCCTTCCCGGCGGCACTGCGCCACGTCGAGTTCCTGCTCGACGCTCTGCGCACAACCGATCAGCGCCGCCGGTTCGGACGTGAACAGCCGCAGCGTGTTCGTGACCTCGCCGGCAGCGCGCGCTTCGCCGAGCGCACGGCTCAACGCGAGGTTGTGCACCGCCGGGCGCACTCCCGTGTCGATCAGCCGCCAGCGGCGCAACCGCTCCGGCAACCCTGCGGCCGCCGGGCGTTCGCCGCGAATCATGCCCGCAGGGCGCCCGCGCGACGCATCACTTCTTCTTCAGGAAGAACATGAACTCGCCGGCGCCCTCGCTCGCGCTCAGCAGTTCGTTCCCTGTCTGGCGGGAGAATGCCTGGAAATCCTTCGCCGAGCCCGGGTCGGTGGACACCACCTTCAGTACCTGGCCGGAGATCAGCTCGTTCAGCGCCTTCTTGGTGCGCAGGATCGGCAACGGACAGTTGAGCCCGCGCGTGTCGAGCTCACGGTCGAATCTCATCACCCCACCCCTCTGTCTTGGCCCGCCCGACCCTTGCCAGGATCACTGACCGGCGGCCCGGAGCGGGCCAGCGGTCAAATCGATTGCCCTGCAATCGCGGCTCTGCGTATAGTGCGCCGATTCTAACGATCCCGACGCCGGGCGCAAGCATGACATCGATGAACTCGGGCCCGACCGGCAACCCGGACGCCGCGGCCGCACCGGCGTCCGCAGACCCCGCGCAGGCACCAGCGCCGGTCTCCCTGAGCGAGGCATTCTGGTACTGGCTGCGGCTCGGCCTGATCAGTTTCGGCGGCCCGACCGCCCAGATTGCGCTGATGCACCAGGATCTGGTGGAGCGGCGGCGCTGGATCTCCGAGCGACGGTTCCTGCACGCGCTCAACTACTGCATGGTGCTGCCGGGCCCGGAAGCACAGCAGCTCGCCACCTACATCGGCTGGCTGATGCACCGCAGCGCGGGCGCGGTGATCGCCGGCGGACTGTTCGTGCTGCCCTCGCTGGTCGTGCTGATCGTGCTGTCGTGGATCTACATCGGATGGGGCCAGACGCCGGTGGTCGCCGGTATCTTCTACGGGATCAAGCCGGCGGTGACCGCGATCGTGGCCTTCGCCGCCTGGCGCATCGCCTCGCGCGCGCTGTCCAACCCGCTGCTGTGGGGGATTGCCGTGGCCGCCTTCCTCGCACTGTTCACGCTCGATCTGCCATTTCCGCTGATCATCGGCGCGGCTGCGCTGATCGGCTGGCTCGGCGGCCGCTACCG
>CANGUQ010000489.1 GCA_947456915.1 Betaproteobacteria bacterium | reverse complement strand
CCGGCCTCATCTGTCACGGAGACTGGACATGCACACGTACGTCGTCGATTTCGACCGGTTGCGCATATCCGATGTCGGGCGGGTCGGGGGCAAGAATGCCTCCCTGGGGGAAATGATCAGCGGCCTGGCTCACCTCGGCGTGCGTGTGCCCGAGGGCTTTGCCACGACGGCGGACGCCTATCGGGAATTCCTCGCGCACGAGGGACTCGCCGACCGGATTGCCGCACGCATGCGCGGGCTGAATGTCGATGACGTGAAGGCGCTCGCCGCAGCCGGGGCGGAGATCCGCGGCTGGATCACCGCGGCCCCGTTGCCGGCCGCACTGCGCGAGGCGATCGTCACCGCCTACCAGGGCATGCTCGCGCACGCCGGCGGGGACATTTCGGTGGCCGTACGCTCCTCCGCCACCGCCGAGGATCTTCCCGATGCCTCGTTCGCCGGGCAGCAGGAGACGTTCCTCAACATCCACGGCGCGGACAACGTGATCGACGCGGTTCGTCACGTGTTCGCCTCGCTGTACAACGATCGCGCGATCGCCTATCGCGTGCACCAGGGTTTCGAGCACGCCGAAGTGGCGCTGTCGGCAGGCATCCAGCGCATGGTGCGCTCGGACCTCGGGGCCTCCGGCGTGATGTTCACCCTCGATACCGAGTCGGGTTTCGACAAGGTCGTCTTCATCACCTCGTCCTACGGGCTGGGCGAGGCGGTGGTGCAGGGGGCGGTCAATCCCGACGAGTTCTACGTCTACAAGCCGGCGCTGGCGGCTGGCCGCAAGGCGATCATCCGCCGCGGGCTGGGCGGCAAGGCGATAAAGATGGTGTTCACCGCCGAGCGCGAGGCGGGCCGCTCGGTGAAGACGGTCGATGTGCGCGAAGGCGAGCGGCGCCGCTTCTCGATCGGCGACGCGGACGTCGAGCAGCTCGCACGCGATGCAATGAAGATCGAGGCGCACTACGGCCGGCCGATGGATATCGAGTGGGGCAAGGACGGCGAGGACGGAAAGCTCTACATCCTGCAGGCGCGCCCGGAGACGGTGAAGGCGAACGACGACGTGGGCACGCTGCGCCGCTACCGGCTCAAGCAGACCTCGGAGCTGCTGACCTCGGGCCGGGCGATCGGCCAGAAGGTGGGCAGCGGGCCGGTGCGCCTGATCGCCTCGGCAGCCGAGATGGACAAGGTGCAGCCCGGCGACGTGCTGGTGACCGACATGACGGATCCGGACTGGGAGCCGGTGATGAAGCGCGCTTCGGCGATCGTCACCAATCGCGGCGGACGCACCTGCCACGCGGCGATCATCGCGCGCGAACTGGGCATTCCGGCCGTGGTGGGCTGCGGCGACGCGACCCGGGTGCTGCGCACCGACGAGCTGGTGACCGTGTCGTGCGCCGAGGGCGACACCGGCAACGTCTATCGCGGCATCCTCGAGACCGCGATCAGCGACGTGCCGCTCGACAGCATGCCCGAGGCGCCGGTGAAGATCAGCATGAACGTGGGCAATCCGGAACTCGCTTTCGAGTTCCAGCGCCTGCCCAATGCCGGGGTCGGTCTGGCGCGGCTGGAGTTCATCGTCGCGCGGATGATCGGAATTCATCCCAAGGCCTGTCTCGACTACCCGAACCTGCCCTCGGACCTGAAGCGCCAGGTCGAGGAGCGCAGCGCGGGGTATGCGAATCCGGTCGAGTTCTACGTCGAGAAGATGGCCGAGGGTGTGGCGACGCTCGGCGCGGCGTTCTTCCCCAAGCCGGTGATCGTTCGCCTGTCGGATTTCAAGTCCAACGAGTATTCCGGGCTGATCGGCGGGCCGACCTACGAGCCGCACGAGGAGAATCCGATGCTCGGATTCCGCGGTGCCTCGCGTTACGTGGCTCCCGCCTTCCGCGACTGCTTCGAACTCGAGTGTCGCGCGATGCGCAAGGTGCGCGAGGAGATGGGACTCACCAACGTCGAGATCATGGTGCCGTTCATCCGCACGCTCGACGAGTGTCGCAAGGTGATCCGGCTGCTCGCCGAAAACGGGCTGGAGCGCGGGCGCGAGGGGTTGCGCCTGATCATGATGTGCGAGGTGCCGTCCAATGCGCTGCTCGCCGATGACTTCCTGCAGTACTTCGACGGCTTCTCGATCGGCTCCAATGACATGACGCAGCTCACGCTGGCGATCGATCGCGACTCGGGCGGCGCCATTGCGGAATCGTTCGACGAGCGCGATCCGGCGGTGAAGAAGATGCTGTCGCTGGCGATCCAGGCCTGCCGCAGGCAGAACAAGTACGTCGGCATCTGCGGGCAGGGTCCGTCGGATCATCCGGATCTCGCGCGCTGGCTGATGGAGGAGGGGATCGGCAGCCTGTCGCTCAATCCGGATACGGTGGTCGATACGTGGCTGTATCTCGCGCAGGAAGCCGCGAAGGCCGCGAAGGCCGCGAAACAGTGACGAGGTCGTCGCGCGAAAGGCGGTCCATCACCGGGAGCTCGCTGGCCCGGGGTGCCACGATCCGCTGCGGCGGCGCCTGACCAGACGGAGCCGGCGACCTCGGGTGGCGTGACTTCGGCCGGCTGGCGTGCAATGATTCCGTTGACGAGGTGGGACCGCACGCGGACCCGACGTCGGGCCGGATACAACCGGTCTGCCGGCAGGTGAAGGCCGTGCTGGTGTCCGGTGTCGACGTCGAGCGGGCTGCAGCGTTCGTGCTCGAATTGCCCGCCACGCGCGTGAACGCAGCGGTGGGGCGCCGGACCAGGCTCAGCGCAGCTGTCACATCCGTGCCGTTTGCCATGCGTGCGTCTGACGAGGGAGGTGCCGTGTCGGGAAGAAAACGTTCGTCTTGGTCGGGCCGCAGTGGCGCCCTGATCATCATTGCCAGCGCGGCGATGGCCGCAGGCGTGCCGCTCGCGGCGGCGCAGGATCCGGCCCCGGCAACGTCGGCGCCTGCCTGTGCGGACTGCGGTGTGGTCGAGTCCGTGCGCATCATCGAGACTCAGGGCCAGGCGAGCGGTGTCGGCCTGATCGCCGGCGGCCTCGCTGGAGGCATTCTCGGACATCAGGTCGGGCAGGGCAGGGGCAATACTGCAGCGACGATCGTTGGCGCGGGCGCTGGCGCGTATGTCGGCAATCGCGTCGAGCAGTCGCGGGCGCAGGCCGCGACGCGTTACGAGATCGCGGTGAAGATGAACGACGGTTCGACCCGCAACCTTACCGTCATGGCCGATCCCGGCGTGAAGTCTGGCGACAAGGTGAGGGTCGCCGACGGCAAGATCTCTCGACTCCCCTGACGGAGTTGCCCGAGTCGAATCGCAGGGTTGCGGCAGTCCGCGGACATCCCGAGGTCGAGGCCCGCGGGGAGCGGCGCCGGGTTCCGCGGGTGAGTCAGCGCCCTGAACTTGCGTGCGGCGGAGCAGGTTTCCGGGCTAGGGCGTTCTGACACTCCGCGGGCCTGCAGTCCTGCCTGAGGGCGGAACTGCCGCGGATACCCGGCGCTGCTGATCGCCGCAGTCCATCTGCCCGAACCGGCAATGCAGGGCGGTGGCGTTTCGGGGTACGGTCAGCCGTGCGCGACGCAGACAGGTCCGCTCGGGTGACCGGGCGTTCGACCAGCCGGTCCACGGTCTGTGTCCGGCGCTG
>CANGUQ010000488.1 GCA_947456915.1 Betaproteobacteria bacterium | reverse complement strand
CGTACCTTCAGCACCAGCTTGCCGCGGAAGTGCCTGCCCTTGCTGATCGCGTTCGCGCGCGCCGCATCGGCCAGGGCGAACTGCGTGATCTCGGGCGGCCGCACCGCACCCGCGGCCACCAGGTGCGCGATGCGGTCGAGGTGCGCGCGATCACGGCCGACCTTCGGACGAAGGCCGACGACGTCGGCGCGCGGCGTAGGCGGCGCAGTCGGGCCCGAGGCGATGAACGCCGCCCGTCCGCCGGGCCGCAGCACGAGATACGACCGCACGCCGACTTCGCCGCCGACGGTGTCGAACACCGCGTCGACGCCGCTCAGCAGCTGCGCGAAATCCTCGCGCGTGTAGTCGATCACCTGATCCGCGCCCAGACGCTTCACGTACTCGACATTCGGCGTGCTGGTGGTGGAGATCACGCGCGCACCCAGATGCTTCGCGGCCTGGATCGCGAAGCTCGCCACCCCGCCGGCGCCACCCTGGACCAGTATCGTTTCGCCGGCCTTGAGCTGCAGCGTGTCCTCCACCGCACACAGTGCGGTGAGCCCGATCAGGGCGAGCGCGGCCGACTCGACGTGGCTGAGCCCGGACGGCTTTCTCGCGAGAATCGCCGCGTTGATCGCCACCTGCTCTGCGTACGCCGCCTCCACTCCGACATCGCACACGCCAAAGACTTCGTCGCCGGGCGCGAAGTCGGTGACACCGGTCCCCACGTCCCGAACCACGCCGGAGAAATCGCGTCCCGGCGCGTAGGGGAAGAAGGCCACCGGGCCGTAGGACCCGGCGACCACGCGCCAGTCAGCCCCGTTGACGCTTGCCGCGTGCACGTCCACCAGGACCTGACCGGGTCCGGTGACGGGGGCGGGATAGTCGCCGTATTGCAGCTGCTCGGGTCCGCCGTGCTGGGTGAAGAAGACTGCTTTCATCGTAGTCCTTGACGTTGCGGCACGACATCGCCTGCGGATGCGCCCCGGTCGCCCACGGACGGCGCGGTTCGCGGTACGCTTTGCGCCATGAAAGACCGCGTGATGGCACCCGACCGGCACCGCCACGATCCGCAGCCACTGGGAACGGTAGCGCGTCGCGTGCTGCTCGGCTCGCAGGTGCTCGCGGCGCTGGTGGGTCTCGCGCTGGGGTTCAGCTTCGGGGTGCAGATCAGCGGCATCGTGATGGGGGCGGCGATCGCCCCGATCTTCGCGCTCTTCTGTTCGCTGTTCGTCGGGATCACCTGCGAACAGCTCCTGCGCGCAGTGGCCCGCAGCCGCCCCGACGCCTGAGGGGCGGGGCCGTACTGCAGCGCCTCAGCGGCCCTGCTGCTTGCGCTTCTTCTCCTTGACGCGCTCGTTCTCGGCCATCATGTTGAAGATCCACAGCGTGCAGAATACGGCCCAGGCGAGAAACAGCAGCAGTTCGAATTTCATCGTGTTCTCCTGTCGTGTTGCAGACCAGTAGTTGACGGCAGCCCGCCTGCCGCACGCGGAAACCTCAGGTGACGCCGGCGGGCCGGGTCGATTGCCTGCGTGCGGCGCTCATCCGCGGCGTGCGCTTCGCGCCGCCAGCGGCACGAGCACCACGAGCGCCGTCGCGAGCAGCACGATCTCCAGCGCATAGACGAAAGCATAACCGGTCACGGGACCGGAGAGGGCGCTGCCGAGCATGTCGCGGCCCGCCAGCGCGTGCACGGTATCGCGCAGCACGCCGCCCAGCGCCACCGCGACGCCCGCCGCGGTAGCCTGCACCGCCCCCCACGCGCCCAGCGCGAGTCCGACCTGCTCCTTCGGCGCACGGTTCATCGTCGCGGTCAGCGTGCCGTGACCGAACAGCCCGCCGCCGAAACCCAGCAGCAGCACGCCCAGCGCGAACAGCCACGGCGAGAGCAGTGTCGCCGAGGCGATCGCGATCAGGAATGCCGGAATGCCGGCGAGCACGCCGACGATCGCCATCCGGAACGGATCGGTACCCCGCGAGAGCAGCGCCGAGGCCAGACCGAACCCGAGCAGACCGCCGGCGGCGAGCGTCGCGGTGAGCCAGGTGGTCATGCCGACGCTCAGATGCAGGATCTGGCCGCCGTAGGGCTCGAGCAGCACATCCTGCATGCTGAAGCCCATCGTGCCGAGCGCGATGGCGATCAGCCGCCGGCGTGCCTGCGCATCGGTGGCGACATAGCGCGTCCAGGCCTCGCCGAACGAGGGCGCGGGCGCAGCGCAGTGCGCGGCCCCGCGTGAGCGGTCGCGCGTCTCCTGCTTCCACAGCGCTACCGTGTTCAGCACCAGCGTGGTCACGGCACAGGCCTGGATCACCTGGATCAACCTGCCTGCACTGTATTCGGCGAGCACCGCACCGAAGATCACTGCGCTCACGATCGTGCCGAACAGCAGCATCACGTACATCAGCCCGACAACCCGGGGATGCGACTCGAGCGGCGCCAGGTCGGTGCACAGGGCGAGTCCGGCAGTCTGAGTCGTGTGCAGGCCGGCGCCCACCAGCAGGAAGGCCAGACCGGCCGCGGCCGGGCCGATCCACGACGGCCAGGCCGCCGAGTTGCCGCCGCCGGAGAGCACCAGCAGCGCGAACGGCATGATCGCGAGGCCGCCGAACTGGATCAGCGTCCCCATCCAGATGAACGGGACGCGGCGCCAGCCCAGGGCGCTGCGGTGGTTGTCCGAGCGGAATCCGACCAGTGCCCGCAGCGGCGCGTACAGCACCGGCATGGACACCATGATCGCGACCAGGGCGGCGGGCACCCCCAGTTCGACGATCATCACGCGGTTCAGCGTGCCGACCAGCAGCACCAGAGCCATGCCCACCGAAACCTGAAACAGCGACAGCCGCAGCAGGCGCGACAGCGGCAGATCCGGCGTCGCCGCATCCGCGAACGGCAGGAACCGGCTGCCCAGGGTTGCCCAGGCGGAAACCAGTCTGCGGCCGGAGGTGGGAAGAGACTGTTCGAGGGCCATCTGAGGGTTGCAGCGGCGAAGTGCGCGGATGCGTCCGTGAACCGGTTCGAGGCCGCAGTTCACACGAGCGTCGCGTCGGAGCCGCTCGGCCGTGCGTGCGTCCGCCACGCTCGGATCGCGACGGCGGGCCAGGCCTGGGAAGCCCGGCCCGCGTGCGACGCGGCTGGCGAGTCAGCTACTTCTTCGCCGCTGCCGCGGGCGCTGCTGCTGTGGTCTCCATCACGGCCGGGCCGTTGAGGAACCGTTTCACCCACGTGGTGTTGGTCAGCAGCGCGACGTGCACGGAAAACGAACCGATTGCAACAGCGCTGAGGAACAACGGGATGCCCACCGAGGGTTTCACCACCGTCCAGATCTTTCCGTAGATCATTTTTCTAGTCTCCGGTTAGCGGTCTATTTCATCCACGGCGAGTAGATGTACGCCAGCAGGTGCGCCAGCGCGGCGATCATCCCGAAGATCTGGGTCCCCTGGATCAAGTGCCGGTGCAGCTCCTCGGACTCCGCCGTGGTGAGACCCGTCGGCCACACCTTGTTTGGATCGTCCATGTATCGATCTCCCTTCACAGAACTTCCGGTGTCGTGCGAAACCCGCACGTGGGTACACGTACTGCGCTTGTCATTGTAAACTGACAGTGCATTTTGTCAATATACATTGACTTTGTCGGGT
>CANGUQ010000487.1 GCA_947456915.1 Betaproteobacteria bacterium | reverse complement strand
CCGCGGCCGCGCCGGCGGCGGACAGCGCGGGCAGGGTACGGCAGGCGTCACGCCTGGCGGAGTTCCCCGATCGACTTCACGAGAGCGCCATCGCGATGCTTCAGCGCAAGCGTCACCGGACGCGTCGGACCGAAGGTCGGGATGTACATCGAGTGCTTGCCGGCACCGCCGACCACGATCACGTGCACCCCGTCCTCGGCCTTGATCACCGGCAGCAGCGCATCGCGCTGCTCGAAGCTGAGACCCTCGACATAGGGCTTCCACTGCACGAGTCGCCGCTCGATGTTGTGATCGGAGAGCGCGCCCAGACGCACGCGCGCGTGCTCGTACAGATACTTCTTCACATCGGCCTTCGCGTAGCCGTCCTTTGCGATCGACGCCGCGTGTTCCGGCCCGAGCACCACCAGCGGCTCTCCCGCGTAGTAGATGTTGTTCGCGCCGGTCTGCGCGATGGTGCCGGCGATCATCCTGAGCAGCCCCTCGCCGGAGAGGCTCTCGTGATCGTTGACGTTGTGCGGCGCCTCGGCGCCGTAGACGGTGACCGTCGTCGCATCCGCGGGAAAGCCCATCTCCACGCTCAGTGGCGACCACGGATTGGCCTGCTCGTTCTCGGCGATGCAGTACGTGTACTTCGACGGCGCACCGTGCGTAGCCATGTCGCCGCTGGCCGGGATCGCGCCGCCGATGTTCCACATCGCGAGCCGGACGGCGCGGCCGATCGTCGCATTGGCGCGGTTGCCCGGACCGAACGCGTTGTGGCCGCTGTTCATGCCGATCTCGCGCGCGATCGGGCCGTTGACCACGATCAGCGTCGAGCACGGATGCGTGGTCGCCTGGATGCCGTAGAGGTTGAACTTCTCCTCGCACAGCGCCTCGATCGCCAGCATCACCAGCGGGAAGTACTCGGGCCTGCAGCCCGCCATCACCGCGTTCGCGGCAAGACGCAGCGGCGTCGCCTCGCCGTAGCGCGGCGGGATCATGGCGATCGGCTGGTCGACCGGCCGGTCGCAGAATGCGAGCATCGCCTGCACCCGCTCGGCGGTGGGCGCCACCACCGGCAGCCCGTCGCCCCAGTTCCTCGCGAGCACCAGTTCGTTGATCGCCTCGACGTCGTCGTCGGCCTCGACCACTGCCCCGGGAATCGCGCGCAACTGCTCGAGCTCGATCATTTGCGGTTTGCCCTGATCAGTTGCACGAACGCCGGCGCCGCCACCTCGGCACGCGCGCGTACCTCGTCGATCGACACGCCGCCCAGCGGGTGAGGAATCTCGATCAGCGGCAGCTCGGGCACGCCGAAGATGCGCGCCTGCGTCTCGCCCAGCTTGCGAAACGGGCCCGAGTAGATGACCGCGGTGACGAGCCCGCGCTTTCGCAGTTCAGCCATGTCGTGGACACTCCACGACGTGCAGGAGCCTCAGTCCGCCATCGCACTGACGACGAAATCGGCCTCCTTCTCGATCTGGTCGAGCATCGCCCCGGTCGCCGGCGTGCTCGGGTTGGGCTTGCGCAGGCTCACCACCGACTGCACGGGCAGTTCCTTCTTCACGCCCTCGATGATCATGCGCAGCAGGTGGTCGGCGTTGCTCTTCGAGTTGTCGAGAATCGCCAGTCGAACCGCGCCGCCGGCAACCTCGCGCTGCTCGCCGGCCGCATCACCCTGCCGGACCGGCGCCTCGGGAGAAATCAGGAATACCTTTCCCATCGTCCCCTCCACGGAAAAACGTCAACCGCCCTCGCTGTCGAGGAAACTGCGCAGCCGCTCGGAACGCGACGGGTGGCGCAGCTTGCGCAGCGCCTTGGCCTCGATCTGCCGGATCCGCTCGCGCGTGACATCGAACTGCTTGCCGACTTCCTCCAGCGTGTGGTCGGTGTTCATCTCGATGCCGAAGCGCATGCGCAGCACCTTCGCCTCGCGCGGGGTCAGCGTGTCGAGCACGTCCTTGGTCGCTCCGCGCAGGCTCGCGTAGACGGCAGCGTCGCCAGGGGACATCGTACCCTGATCCTCGATGAAGTCGCCCAGATGCGAGTCGTCGTCGTCGCCGATCGGCGTCTCCATCGAGATCGGCTCCTTGGAGATCTTGAGGATCTTGCGGATCTTGTCCTCGGGCATCTCCATCTTCTCGGCGAGCGTGGCCGGATCCGGCTCCTGACCGGTCTCCTGCAGGATCTGCCGGGAGATCCGGTTCATCTTGTTGATCGTCTCGATCATGTGCACCGGGATGCGGATGGTGCGCGCCTGATCGGCGATCGAGCGGGTGATCGCCTGGCGGATCCACCACGTCGCGTAGGTGGAGAACTTGTAGCCGCGGCGGTACTCGAACTTGTCCACCGCCTTCATCAGACCGATGTTGCCTTCCTGGATCAGGTCCAGGAACTGCAGGCCGCGGTTGGTGTACTTCTTGGCAATCGAGATCACCAGCCGGAGGTTGGCCTCGGTCATCTCGCGCTTGGCGCGGCGTGCCTTGGCCTCGCCGGTGGACATCTGGCGATTGATCTCCTTCAGGTCCTTCAGCGGAATGCCCACCGCCTTCTGCACCGCGAGCAGCGACTGCTGCTGCTCCAGCACCGAGGGCACGTTGCGGGTGAGCGACTCGCTGTAGGGCTTGCGGCCGGCCACTTCCGACTCGATCCAGTCGAGGTTGACCTCGTTGCCGGGGAAGGTCTTGATGAAGTAGGAGCGCGGCATGCCGGACTTCTCGACGCACAGGTCCATGATCCGGCGCTCGTGGCTGCGCACGCGCTCGACCAGCTTGCGCACGCTGTCGCACAGGATCTCGATCTGCTTCGCCGAGAAGCGGATCTGCATCAGCACCCCGGAGATCTCCTGCTGCAGCTGGCGCGCGGTGCGGCCCTGCGGACTGCCGCGGGTGAGCGTCTTCACCATCTGCTCGTGCAGCGAGCGCAGCTTCGCGAAGCGCTCGAGCGCTTCGGTCTTCAGCTTGAGCAGGCTCGCCGCCTGCGCAGCCGTCGCCTTCTCCTCGTCCTCTTCCTCGTCCTCTTCCTCGATCGACTCCTCGAGATCTCCCTCCTCCGGGAGTTCCGCCGCGGCAGCGACCTCCTGCTCGGCATCGGGGTCGATCAGCCCGTCGACGAGCTCGTCGATGCGCATCTCGTCGCGCCCGACCTTGTCCGCCAGCGCCAGGATTTCGGCGATCGTCGTCGGGCAGGCCGAGATCGCGAGGATCATGTGCTTCAGACCCTCCTCGATGCGCTTGGCGATCTCGATCTCGCCCTCGCGCGTCAGCAGTTCGACCGAGCCCATCTCGCGCATGTACATGCGCACCGGATCCGTGGTGCGGCCGAACTCGGAGTCGACCGTGGCGAGCGCTGCTTCGGCCTCCTCGGCGGCGTCCTCGTCGGCCGCGGCCGGTGCCGCCTCGTTGATCAGCAGCGCCTCGTCGTCGGGCGCCTCGTCGAACACCGAGATACCCATGTCGTTGATCATGCTGATCACGCTCTCGATCTGCTCGGCATCGAGCATGTCGTCGGGCAGGTGATCGTTGATCTCGGCGTAGGTGAGGTAGCCGCGCTCCTTGCCCAGCACGATCAGGCTCTTCAGCCGCAGCCGGCGCGTCTCGGGGTCGATCACCGGCGCGTCCTTGGCACCGAGCAGGCGGTCCTTCCGACCCTTGCCGCCCTTTTCCTT
>CANGUQ010000486.1 GCA_947456915.1 Betaproteobacteria bacterium | reverse complement strand
TTCCGGGTGACCGCGTTCGCCAGCGGCGCCGGGCTTGCGACCCGTCTGCTGACGGGCGCATTCGATCTCGCGATACTCGACCTCATGCTGCCGGGCGAAGATGGATTGTCGCTCTGCCGACGCATTCGCGGAGTTTCCAACCTGCCGATCATCATGCTCACCGCGCGCGGTGCCGAGACTGATCGCGTCGTGGGACTGGAGATGGGGGCCGACGACTACGTAGCCAAGCCCTTCGGACCGCGCGAGCTGGTCGCGCGGGTCCGGGCCTTGCTTCGCCGCTCGCGTGATCATGTCGCCGGGTCCGACGCATCCACCCGGTCCAGGCTGGTAGCGATGCGCTTCGACGGCTGGTTGATCGACCTGACGCGGCGCAAATTGTGCATGCCGGACGGTACGCTCGTTAGCCTGACCGGCTGTGAATTCGATCTGCTCGTGGCTCTCGCCGAGCGCGCACCCGCCGTGGTATCGCGCGACCAGCTCTTCGACATGGTGCTCGGACGGGCAAGCTCGCCCTTCGATCGGTCGATCGACGTCTCGATTAGCCGGCTTCGCAGGAAGATCGAGCCGGACCCGGTCGAGCCGCGCATGGTCCGCACGATCCGCGGCAGTGGGTACGTGTTCGCGGTCCCCGTGTCGCGGGAGCATGAAGTTCAATGACGATGCGATGGCCGAGTGTGCTGTCGCCAGGTTCGCTCGGAGGCCGCATCGCGCTCGCGACCGTCGCGCTCCTGGCGATCGTCCAGGCGCTTTCGGTCGTTGTGCTCGTCCTGTCGCGTCCATTGCCGCCCCCGGTCTTCGACCCCTACTGGCTTGCACGGCAGCTGGCCGAACTCGCATCGGTGGCGGCAGAGCGTCCGCCCGGACAGCGCGCCGCATGGCTAGACGCGCATGCGTCAGCACCCTGGTTGGGCTTCGATCTGCACGACCGGCAGCCTCCCTCGCCGCCCGGCACACGCAGCGAGATACGACTGCGCCGGCTCGAGGCCGAGATCCGCGCCGCTGGCGCCCCCATCGGCAGGCTGGTGCTCTCCCTCGATCCGTTGCCACCCGGCGCGCCTCCCTTCACAGGACTGCCGCGTACCAACATCGTTCCCGGGCCCACCCTGGCTCTGGAGCAGGCGGAGGAGGTGAGCCCGGTACGTGCCTTCGTGGCCGATCTCGAGTTGCCCGACGGGACATGGCTGCGCGTCCGTCCGCGGCATCTCGGCCGCCTGGGACCGGAGCTGACACTCGGGATCGCCTGGCTCTTCTTTTTCCTGGGCGCAGCGGTACTGGCTGCGCTCTGCGCCGCGCGTTGGCTGTCGGCACCTCTCGCCGCGATCGCGCAGACGGCAGACCGTCTCGGCCGCGGCGGAGAGGTCGTGTCGCTTGCAACCGGCGGCGCCCAGGAGATCCGTTCCATCGCCCGCTCCTTCGAGGTGATGCGCGAGCGACTTGTGCGTTTCGTGAACGACCGGACCACCATGCTGGCCGCAGTCAGCCATGATCTGCGTACCCCGCTTACGCGCATGCGCATGCGTGTCGAACGCGTCGGCGACGACACGTTGCGCGCCGCACTCCAGCGCGACCTCGACGCACTCGAGTCGATCGTCGGCGAGACGCTCGATTTCGCGCGGATCGGCGCCGGCACCGATATACGCGATCGCATCGACCTCGCCAGCCTTATCGAAACAATCGTCGACGCGCGCGCCGATGCGATGGAAAACGTGCGCGCGCAGGTCGGCGCGCGCGTCGGTCTTGATGCCGATTGCGCGGCCATGCGCCGCATCGTCGAAAACCTCATCGACAACGCGGTCAAGTATGCCGGCGGCGCGGAGGTGACGCTCGCGGTCCACGGTGGCGACGTGCAGGTCATGGTCACCGACCGCGGACCGGGAATTCCGGAAGCCGACCTTGACGCCGTCTTCCGGCCGTTCCACCGGTTGGAGAGCAGTCGTAGCCGCGAGACCGGCGGCACCGGGCTCGGGCTTGCGATCGCGCGCACGCTCGCGCGCGCCCATGGCGGCGACGTCACGCTCGCCAACCGCCCCGGCGGCGGTCTTGTTGCGACTCTGTCTCTGCCGCGCGGCACGGGTGGAAGCGACACGACATGACCGGATATGCGGGTCACAGGGATCAGACCGACAGGTCGACCTTTCCCACCGACTTCAGCAGATTGCCAAGATAGTTCGCGAGGTCCGTCTTCGACGTGGCGGCGGATACCGATGTCGATCCGGTGGAGGACTTGTCGTCATCGGACGATTCGGATTTCAGGTCCTCGATTGCCTTCAGGAGTTCACCGAGGGCCGATGTCGCGACGGACGCGCTGGCCGATGCGCCAGTCGTCGCGCCCTCACCCTCCGTCGGCGGTGGCCCACCCGGTCCCCCGCCTGGAGGCGGGCCACCGGGTCCGCCGGTGGCGCGCGGACCTGCCATGCCGCCCGGACCGGGGCCGGCCTTCATGTTCGCCTCGAACTGGTCGAGCGCGGCCCCGATCCTGGAAGCGTCGCCCCGCGAGAGGGTGCCAGACTGAACGTCGCTGGCAAGCTGCTTGTCGATGGCGGCGCGCAGGGCTGCGGGGTCGCGCGGCCCTTCCTGCGAAGCGCGGCCACCCGTCGGGTGCGAGAGGTGTTCGATCTCGGACTTGACCCGGCTTGCGGTTTTGATGGACACGCCGGTGCTGGCGAGCGCGCTGGCCAGCTGATCGGGCATGCGGCTGAAGCCTGGAAGGCCGGAAAGCGACGAAATTGACATGTGATCTCCTCCTGGCGCGCACACGCGGCGATGCGTGCGCCACCCTTTCTGGGATTGAGCCGAGCCTTGCTCGAGGTCCGACCATCGAGCAAATAACGAGGGAAAACATGTGACGAAACGTGATGTTTCGTTGCGAAATATCGTTCGCAGGGTTCAGCTCGTCGGTTGACAGGACTTTTGCGCGGACGAGCGGGGCCTCGCGCAGGCGTTGGCTTTCGCGAGGGTGTACGGTTCGTCGACATAGTTTCAACAGCTATTTTAGGCTTTGGACTTGTTGGACAACGCTGCGCGTTGCGCACACTCCCACACCTGACCCTGAAGAACGCATCCTACTGGAAAACTACTACCTGCCTGGCGATCTCAAGGCGCAGATCGAAGCTTTCATCGACCACTACAACCACCGCCGCTGCCACGAGAGCCTTCGCAACCTGACCCCAGCTGACGTCTATTTCGGCCGCGGCCAGACCATTCTGCTCGACCGAGAACACATCAAGCGCCAGACCATTCAACAGCGACGCTTGATCCATCAGCAACACGCCGCATAACATCGTAACCTGATGGGCCGGACCCTCCGTTAGCCAGTCGCCCGCATCGTCTCAAAGCTTTCGACGACGGACACCCGGCCGTGACAAATCGAGCGTCATACCGCGCCGATACGCCCAGAGATACAGCTCGCGGGACACGAGCTTGCTGCCCTGGTCGACGCGGGTCGCCTGCGGAAATCCATACTCGCGCCCAACAAGCTCGGGCACTTTGATGACGTTGCGCGCTCGATAACCAAACCACGACTCCATCGTCGACGCATAACGCGTGAAGGTATCGAGTCGGCCGTGAACAACGCGGAATGCCGCAGGCTTCCTGTGGTTTCCGGCCGGCGGAAGTATTCGCGTTTGCAAGGTCGCAGTCCGGAGCGG
>CANGUQ010000485.1 GCA_947456915.1 Betaproteobacteria bacterium | reverse complement strand
CCGCGACGGCGTCGATCGGCAGGCTGGCGCGCGGTCGGTCATCGCCCGGCGGATCGCTCGCCGTCGCGGCCGGCGTGTGCACTGATGCGCAGTGTCGTGTGCGTTGCACCATCCCTCGTCCCGGATCGCCGGCTGCGCCGCGCCTGCAGCCGCCGCCGGTGCGTCGTGCACGCCCAGGCGCAGGTGTCCTGCAGCTGCGCCTTCGACGTTGCCGGCAGTTATCGCTGGCGCTGGCCAGCGCTGTCAAGCGAGCATGGCCGGAGCCGAGTCCGTACACTCTCGGCATTCGCGCGGAGGTATCCACGATGACCCGGACCGTAACCTGCATCAAGCTCGGCCACGAGGCGCCGGGTCTCGATTTTCCGCCCTACCCCGGCCCGCTCGGCCAGCGCATCTTCGAGCAGGTGTCGAAGCAGGCGTGGCAGCACTGGCTCGAGCACCAGAAGCGGCTGGTGAACGAGAACCGCCTGAATCTGGCCGACGCGCGGGCCCGCAAGTACCTGGCGCAGCAGATGGAGCAGCACTTCTTCGGCAGCGGCGCGGACGAGGCTCAGGGCTATGTTCCACCCGCGCGCTGAGCCCGTTCACCAAACCGCAACGTCCACCCCATAGACTCCAGTCCGGGGGTAGCCATCTCCCGCTGCGTGCAGCCCGTGCGAGGACGCTCGCCGGCGCAGTCCGAGCCACGCCGCCGTCCGCCGGAGTGCAAGCCTTGTCGACCGCCGCCGTGAAGAGAAAGCGCGCGCTGCCCCCCGAGCACTTCCTGAACCGCGAGCTGGGACAGCTCGCGTTCAATCGCCGCGTGCTCGAACTGGCGGAGAACCCGAAGAACCCGCTGCTCGAGCGACTGCGCTTCCTGTGCATCGTCTCCAGCAACCTCGACGAGTTCTTCGAGATCCGCGTCGCCGGGCTGAAGGAGCAGATCACGCTCGGCGCGCCGTCGAGCGAACCCGACGGCATCGCTCCCGGGCAGGTGTTCCGGATGGTGGCGCGCATCGCGCACGAGATCGTTGCGCGCCAGTACCAGCTGCTCAACAGCGAGCTGCTGCCGAGGCTCGCGCACGAGGGCATCCGCTTCCTGCGCCGCGGCGAGTGGACGACGGCGCAGCAGGACTGGGTGCGCGCGTACTTCTTCCGCGAAGTGATGCCGCTGCTCACCCCGATCGGCCTCGACCCGGCGCATCCGTTCCCGCGCGTGCTGAACAAGTCGCTCAACTTCGCCGTGGAGCTCGAGGGCAAGGACGCGTTCGGCCGCAAGTCCGGCGCGGCCATCGTGCAGGCCCCGCGCGTGCTGCCGCGCGTGGTCAAGCTGCCGCCGAAGATCGCCGGCTGCCCGCACGGGTTCGTGTTCCTGTCGGCGGTGCTGCACGCGAACATGCGCGAGCTGTTCGCCGGCATGCAGGTGCTGGGGTCGTACCAGTTCCGCGTCACCCGCAACAGCGACCTGTTCGTCGACGAGGAAGAAGTGAAGAACCTGCGCACCGCCCTGCAGGGCGAGTTGCCGCAGCGTCACTTCGGCAACGCCGTGCGGCTGGAAGTGGCCGACAACTGTTCCGACGCGATGACCGCCTTCCTGCAGCAGCAGTTCGGGCTGGGCGAGGAAGACCTCTACCGCGTGCCGGGTCCGGTCAATCTGGTGCGTCTGATGCAGGTGCCTGACTGGGTCGACCGGCCGGATCTGATGTTTCCCAGGTTCACGCCTGGCGTGCCGGCTGCGCTGGTGCGGCGCGCCGACATCTTCGAGGCGATCCGCCGCAGCGACATCCTGCTGCATCACCCGTTCCAGTCGTTCCTGCCGGTCGTGCAGTACGTGCAGCAGGCTGCTGTCGATCCGGCGGTGGTGGCGATCAAGCAGACGGTGTACCGGACCGGCAACGAGTCGGTACTGATGGACACGCTGATCCAGGCGGCGCGCAGCGGCAAGGAAGTGACGGTGGTCGTCGAGCTGCTCGCGCGCTTCGACGAGGAGGCGAACATCAACTGGGCGTCGCGGCTGGAGCAGGCCGGTGCTCACGTCGTCTACGGCGTGGTCGGTCACAAGACGCACGCGAAGATGGCGCTGGTGGTGCGCCGCGAGGACGGACAGCTGCGCCGCTACGTGCACGTGTCCACCGGCAACTACCACGTGCGCACCGCCGGGCTGTACACCGACTTCGGTCTGTTCACCTGCAACGAGCAGATCTGCGCCGACGTGAACGAGACGTTCAAGCAGCTGACCGGGCTGGGCAAGGCGAGCCGGCTGCACCACCTGTGGCAGGCGCCGTTCACGCTGCAGGAGAATGTCGTGCAGGCGATCGGCGAGGAGGCGCGCGCGGCGCGCGCCGGCAGACCCGCCCGGATCGTCGCCAAGATGAACGCGCTGCTCGAGCCGCAGACGATCGACGCGCTGTATCGCGCGTCGCAGGCCGGCGTGCGCATCGACCTGATCGTGCGCGGGGTGTGCGCGCTGCGCCCGGGTGTGCCGGGTCTGTCGGAGAACATCCGCGTGCGCTCGATCCTCGGGCGCTTTCTCGAGCACTCGCGCGTGTTCTACTTTCTCGCCGGCGGCAAGGAGCGCGTGTTCATGGCGAGCGCCGACTGGATGGACCGCAACTTCTTCCGCCGCGTCGAGATCTGCGTGCCG
Source organism: Betaproteobacteria bacterium (assembly GCA_947456915.1). Classification (GTDB taxonomy): domain Bacteria; phylum Pseudomonadota; class Gammaproteobacteria; order Burkholderiales; family CAIKXV01; genus CAIKXV01. The sequence goes on along the minus strand of CANGUQ010000485.1, from coordinate 1,031 downwards.
ATCCTCGACCCGAAGCTGAAGAAGCGGATCATCGCCGAGGCGCTGCGCCCCTATCTGCGCGACAACGTGCAGGCCTGGGAGATGAACGCCGAGGGCGTGTACCGGCGGCGCAGTCCCGGGCGTGCCCAGCCCTACAGCGCGCAGCAGGCGTTGCTCGCGGAACTCGCGCAGCAGCCGGCCGCGGCGGGCTGAGCGCGCCGCCGCGATCGCCGATCCCATGGGCGTCGAGACCGAACTGCGCTTTCGCCTGAGTGCGGCGCAGGCACGGGCGATCGCCGCGGATGCGCGCTTTGCCGGCGCGTTGCAGCGCCAGCCGCTGACCAGCATCTACTTCGACACGCCGCAGCTCGATCTCGCGCGCGAGCGCGTCGGGCTGCGCCTTCGGCGCAGCGGGCGCGTGTGGTTGCAGACGCTCAAGTGCGCGCTGCCCGATGCGCCTGAACACCAGCGCGGCGAGTGGGAGTGGCCGGTGGCGCGAGCGGCGCTCGACTACTCGAAGCTCGCGCAGACGCCGCTCGCCGACTGGTTCGACAAGGCGCGCCACCGCGAGGCGCTCGCGCCGCGGTTCGAGACGCGGTTTGCGCGCTCGACCGCGCTGTTCGAGTTCGAGGGCGCCGCGATCGAGCTGGCGATCGATCGCGGCAAGCTGATCGCCGGCGGTGACAGCGTGCCGATTCTCGAGCTCGAACTGGAGCTGAAGACCGGTCCGGCGTGCGGCCTGTACCGGGCTGCGCGCGCGCTCAATCGCGACTACGCGCTGGTGCTCGAGCCGCGGAGCAAGGCGGCGCGCGGTTTCTCGCTGCTCGCCGGCGAGGTCGCCGCACCGGCCAGAGCGGGGCGACTCGCGCTCGATCCGCAGGCTACCGCCGAGGGGGCGTTCGCGGCAGTGATCACGCACTGTCTGTCGCATCTGCAGGCCAACGCCGGCGGCGCGCTCGCGGCCGAGGACGCCGAGTACGTGCATCAGGCGCGGGTGGCCCTGCGCCGGCTGCGCTCGGCGCTGGTGGTGTTCCGGCGGGCGGTGCCGCGGT
>CANGUQ010000484.1 GCA_947456915.1 Betaproteobacteria bacterium | reverse complement strand
GCTCGCGCTGGCCGGGATCGCCGCGCTGGCGGGTGGCGCCGCTGCGGATGCGTTCGTGCAGGCAGTGATCGGCGACCCGCTGCGCGAGCGCGTCGCCGTGATCGATGCCGATGGCGGTGAGCATCATGTCGAGCACCGCGGTGCCGCCGGCGCAGCTCAGCCGCCGCTCGTCGACCTCGAACAGTGTGCCGGCGACCTCGATCGACGGATAGCGCTCGCCGAACACCTCCATCTGCTCCCAGTGCATGGTCACCCGGTGCCCGTCGAGCAGTCCGGCGCGGGCGAGCACGAACGCGCCGGTGTCGACCGCGCCGAGCACCACGCCGGCCCGATCGAGCGCGCGCAGCCGTCGCACCACCGCGCGGGTCACGAAGCGCTCGGGCCGCAGGTCCGCGCAGATGAGCAGCGTGCCGATCGGCCCCGGGTCATCGAGGCTCGCGTCGGCGTGGATCAGGATGCCGTTGTCGTCGGGTACGGCGCGCCCGTCGAGCGACAGCAGCCGCCAGCGATACTTGCGCTCGAGGTAGCGGTTGGCGATGCGCAGGGGTTCGATCGCCGAGGACAGGCCGATCACGGTGAATTCCGGGATCAGCAGGAACCCCACCGGGTTGCGCAGGATCGTGCCGGGGGCGGACGGCGGGGAAGTGAAGCCGGGCATCGGTCGGGCAGGATCGTGGTTGCGGGGAAGGGCGGTGCAGCGGGCGGTGGCGGTACGCGATTCAGCGGTGATGCTGCAGAGAGCGATGGTGCCTCGGGCAGCGGCGGCGCAGCGGGCAGGCGGAGTGCAGGCGGGTACGGTACGGCGCAGTGACGCAGCGCTGCGGCAGCGAGCGATGCAGCGAGCAGGGGCGTGGTGCTTCTGCCGCGCGCGATCGTGCACCGCGTCATCGGGTGAATCGCCCCTATAATCCGCAGCTTACCCTTCAATGACAGGAAGCCGGTCGAGGCTCGCCGCAGGGCGCGCCGTCCGCTTCAGGTCGTCGCACCGACGGGAGCTGCAATGAAAGCCAACGAGATCCGGACGCGCTTCCTCCAGTACTTCGAGCAGAGGGGGCACACGATCGTGCGCTCGTCGAGTCTGGTACCGGGCAACGACCCGACGCTGCTGTTCGTCAACAGCGGCATGGTCCAGTTCAAGGACGTGTTTCTCGGTACCGACAAGCGTGCCTATTCGCGGGCGACGACGTCGCAGCGCTCGGTGCGCGCGGGCGGCAAGCACAACGATCTGGAGAACGTCGGCTACACCGCGCGCCACCACACGTTCTTCGAGATGCTGGGCAATTTCAGCTTCGGCGACTACTTCAAGCGCGAGGCGATCCACTACGCGTGGGAACTGCTGACCACGGTCTACGGGCTGCCGAAGGACAAGCTGTGGGTCACCGTGTATCACACCGACGACGAGGCGTACTCGGTGTGGCTGAACGAGATCGGCGTGCCGGCCGAGCGCATCGTGCGCATCGGCGACAACAAGGGCGCGCCGTACGCGTCGGACAATTTCTGGCAGATGGCCGATACCGGGCCCTGCGGTCCGTGCAGCGAGATCTTCTTCGATCACGGTCCCGAAGTTCAGGGCGGCCCGCCCGGCTCGCCGGAGGCCGACGGCGATCGCTACATCGAGATCTGGAATCTCGTGTTCATGCAGTTCAACCGCGACGAGGCGGGCACGCTGCACCCGCTGCCCAAGCCGTCGGTGGACACCGGCATGGGGCTGGAGCGCATCGCTGCGGTACTGCAGCACGTGCACAGCAACTACGAGATCGACCTGTTCCAGAGCCTGATCAAGGCGGCTGCGCGCGAGACCGGCACCACCGATCTCGCCAGCAACTCGCTGAAGGTGATCGCCGATCACATCCGCGCGTGCGCGTTCCTGATCGTCGATGGCGTGATCCCCGGCAGCGAAGGGCGCGGCTACGTGCTGCGCCGGATCGTGCGCCGTGCGCTGCGCCACGGCTACAAGCTCGGGCAGCACAAGCCGTTCTTTCACCGGCTGGTGGCGACGCTGGTCGCAGAGATGGGCGACGCCTATCCGGAACTCGTGCAGGAGGCCGGACGCGTCGAGCAGGTGCTGAAGGCCGAGGAGGAGCGCTTCGGCGAGACGCTGGAAAACGGCATGCGCATCCTGGAAGGAGCGCTGACCCGCGAGGACAACGTGCTCGACGGCGAGATGGTGTTCACGCTGTACGACACCTTCGGCTTCCCGGTCGACCTGACGGCGGACATCGCGCGTGAGCGGGGCAAGACGGTGGACATCGCCGGTTTCGAGCAGGCGATGACCCGCCAGCGCGAGCAGGCGCGCGCCGCCGGCAAGTTCAAGTCCGCAGCCGCGGTGGAGTACGACGGCGACAAGACGCGCTTCGTCGGCTACGAGGCGCTGGAGGCCGAGGCGAAGGTGGTAGCTCTGTACGTCGGGGGCACTGCCGTGCAGCGGGTCGGCGCCGGCGAACCGGCGATCGTCGTGCTCGATGCGACGCCGTTCTACGCGGAGTCGGGCGGCCAGGTCGGCGACGTCGGTGAACTCGTCTCGGCCACCGGCACCTTCGTGGTCGAGGACACGACGAAGATCCAGCCCGACGTGTTCGGTCATCATGGCCGGCTCGCCACCGGCGCGATCAGCGTCGGCGAGACGCTGACCGCGAGGGTCGACGTCACCGCCCGCGCGCGCGCGGCGAACAATCACTCGGCCACGCACCTGATGCACGCCGCGCTGCGCCAGGTGCTGGGCGCGCACGTGCAGCAGAAGGGCTCGCTGGTCGACCCTGATCGCACCCGGTTCGACTTCTCGCACGACAAGCCGCTGACCGAAGACGAAATCTCGCGCGTCGAGGCGCTGGTCAACGCCGAGATCCGCCGCAACACCGGCGTGAGCGCGCGCATCATGAAGTACGACGACGCGATCAAGGCCGGCGCGATGGCGCTGTTCGGCGAGAAGTACGGCGACGAGGTGCGCGTGCTGGCGATGGGCGGGGCGAAGGACGCGCCGTACTCGACCGAGCTGTGCGGCGGCACGCACGTCAATCGCACCGGCGACATCGGATTCTTCAAGATCGTCGCGGAGGGCGGTGTCGCCGCCGGCATCCGGCGGGTGGAGGCCGTCACCGGCGAGGGCGCGCTCGCACATGTGCAGCGCATCGACCGATCGCTGTCCGAAGTCGCCTCGGCGCTCAAGTCCAGTCCGGCGGAACTGCAGACGCGGGTGGCGCAGGTGCTCGACCAGGTCCGGCTGCTCGAGCGCGAACTCGGCAAGCTGAAGTCGAAGCTCGCCTCGGCGCAGGGCGACGACCTCGGTGCGCAGGCGATCGAGGTCAAGGGCATCAAGGTGCTGGCGGCGGCGATGGACGGTGCCGACGCGAAGACGTTGCGCGAGACGATCGACAGGCTCAAGGACAAGCTCAGGTCGGCGGCGATCGTGCTCGGCGCGGCGACCGAGGGCAAGGTGACGCTGATCGCCGGCGTCACGCCGGATCTGGCGGGGAAGGTGAAGGCGGGCGATCTGGTCAATTTCGTCGCGCAGCAGGTCGGCGGCAAGGGCGGCGGCCGCGCCGACATGGCGCAGGCGGGCGGCACCGAGCCGGCGAAGCTGCCGGCGGCGCTGGGCAGCGTGCAGGGCTGGGTCGCCGAGCGGGTGTGAGTATGTCGTTCACTGCACCGACGGGGGCGCGGCCGCAGGGCTGCGCG
>CANGUQ010000483.1 GCA_947456915.1 Betaproteobacteria bacterium | reverse complement strand
GGCGCGGCGGCTGCCCGGACACCCGACGGCGGGCGCGGGCGCGGTCGCGTGACGGAAATATGGCAAGGATCACGAAACGGCGCGGGCTGGCGGGCCGAAACGGGCCGCAAACCCGCGAAAAACCGTGCTCTCGACCGCACTTCTCCACAACCGCGAACGCGGTTTCCGGCGAGTGTGGAGAATGTCACAGCACCCCCAGGACAACATGCGCAAATAATTGATTTTAAATACGAAAAAAGCTGCCTATTTTTTGATCACACCGATTGCGGCTGCGTACTGGCGTAGCTTGGGCATCGAGCAGCGGGCGCAATTCACAAACTTATCCACAGTTTGTGTGGAAAATTGGAAAAAGGCTCGCCGGCAGAGTCCCTTAGCCGCGAAAACTCAGGTTTGTCCGCGCTGCGGCTTGCCCTTGCGCGCGCCGGTGGATACATTAGCCAGCCGCAACGAGCCCGCCGGCCGGGAGTATCTCTGCTCCGGTCCGACGTCGCGCCGCGCGCCGTCAGGCTTGTCCTGCGTCCGTCTCGGGCGCAACGACGAGCAGGGTCCCGGACGGGAAGTCCCGCCCGCAGCGCGTCCGGCCCGCTCGTACCCGCCTCCGTTGCCACGCCCCCCCACGCCGCTACCGCACCCTCGCCCCGACACGTGTTTTCAATCATCCGAGATGCCGGCTGGCCGATCTGGCCGCTGATCGCTGCATCGATCATCGCCCTTGCCATCATCGGGGAACGGGCGTGGACGCTGCGTCGGCCACTGGTGGCGCCTGCCGATCTGCTGGACAGGGTGCTGGCGGAGTTCCGCCAGCACGGGGCATCGCCCGAAATGATCGCCCGGCTCTGCGCGACATCGCCGCTCGGAGCAGTCCTCGCCGCCGGGCTGCGCAACGTGAAGAGTCCGCGCGAAGTGATGAAGGAAGCGATCGAGGAGACCGGGCGGGGGGTGGCACTGCAGCTGGAACGCTACCTGACGACACTCGGCACGATCGCCGGCATGGCGCCGCTGCTCGGCCTGTTCGGCACGGTGATCGGCATGATCGAGATCTTCGGCGCGCAGTCGGCCGCCGGCTCGCCGCAGCAGCTCGCCCGCGGCATCTCGATCGCGCTCTACAACACGGCGTTCGGACTGATCGTGGCCATTCCCAGCATGATCGCCTACCGGCACTTCCGGGCCAAGGTGGACAGCTACGTGGTGGACATGGAACTCCAGGCGATCAGGCTGGTCGAGGAGGCGCACGGTGAACGGCGCGACTGAACTGCTCGGCCCGCGCGCCGTGGGCTGCGGTGCGCGCCCGGTGCGGGAGTCGAGGTGAATTTCCGCCGCGGACGCATCCGCGACGAGCCGGAGATCAACCTGGTGCCGATGATCGACGTGTTCCTGATCATCCTCATCTTCCTCGCCACCACCACCACCTACTCGCGCTTTGCGGAGCTGCAGATCAACCTGCCGCAGGCTTCGGCCGAAGTGCCGCCGGACCGGCCGCAGCAGATCAACGTGGCGATCGACGCGATGGGCCGCTATCTGGTCAACCGCGAGCCGGTGACATTCGGCAACCCGGACGCCTTCGGTCAGGCCCTGCGCAAGGCAGCGGGCACCGCGACGGATCCGGTGATCGTCATCAGCGCCGACGCCGCGGCGACGCACCAGGCGGTGATCAACGTGATGGAGGCGGCCCGGCTGGCCGGTTACGCGCAGATCACCTTCACCACCCAGGGCGCGGGCACGCGCTGATCGCCGCCCACCCCGTTTCGCCGGCCCGTTCGCGCGGCCCGCGCCGATGCCACGCTTCGACACCGATCGCCACTGGTCGCGGCTGAGCGCGCGCAGCGCGCTGCTGCTGCCCGTGTCCTGGCTGTACCGGCTGGCGGTGGCGCTGCGCCGCTGGGCCTTCCGGCTCGGGTGGGCGAAGACCCACCGCGTCGCGGTGCCGGTGATCGTCATCGGCAACGTGAGCGTGGGCGGCACCGGCAAGACGCCGCTCGCGATCTGGGTGGTGCAGTACCTGCTCGCGCAGGGCTGGAAGCCAGGCGTGGTGAGCCGCGGCTATGGCGGCAGCGCCTCCGACGACCGGGTCAGCGAGCCGGTACACGCGCACAGCGACCCGCTGCGCGTGGGCGATGAACCGGTACTGATCGCACAGCGCACGCAGGCGCCGGTGTGGGTCGGCGTGGACCGGGTGTTCGCCGCGCGGTCGCTGCTCTACACCCATCCGGAGTGCAACGTGCTGATCGCCGACGACGGACTGCAGCACTATCGCCTCGCACGCGACGTCGAGATCGCGGTGGTGGATGCAGCACTGGGCTTCGGCAATGGCTGCATGCTGCCATCCGGGCCGCTGCGCGAGCCGGCAAGCCGGCTGCGCTCGGTGGACGCGCTGGTGATCAACGGCGCTGACCGCGTCGCTGCGCCGGTACCGCCCGCGGGGCAGTTCGGAATGCGCATCACTCCCGCGCGCATCTACCGCCTCGACGATCCGTCGGTCGTCACCGACGCGGCATCCCTGCGCGGACGACCACTGCACGCGGTGGCCGGCATCGGCTATCCGCAGCGCTTCTTCGCCCTGCTGGCAGCGATGGGACTGAACTTCACCGAGCATGCGCACGAGGATCACCACGTCTTCACCGCCGAGGACCTCGACTTCGGTGGCGATGCGGTGATCGTCACCGAGAAGGATGCCGTAAAATGCCGCCGGTTCGCCGCCGCTCACCACTGGGTGCTCGCGGTGGAGGCGCAACTCGACACGGCGTTCGGTGCTCACCTGCTGCGCGCACTCGAGCGGCGAGGTTGATCGCAGCGGGCCGAGCCGGCCGGGAGTGAGAACGATGGACACGAAGTTGCTGGATATCCTGGTGTGCCCGGCGACCAAGGGCCCGCTGGTGTACGACCGCGCCCGGCAGGAACTGCTGTCACAGGCTGCCGGGCTGGCTTACCCCATCCGCGACGGCATCCCGGTCATGCTCGAGGACGAGGCGCGCAAGCTCGCGCCCGAGGAACTCGAGGCGCTGCGCCGCAAGTGAGCGGGTTCGTCGCGGCGATTCCGGCGCGCCTGGGGTCGACCCGGCTGCCCGGCAAGCCGCTGGCGGACATCGCCGGCCGGCCGATGGTGGTGCACGTGGCGGAGCGCGCGCAGGCGAGCGGCGCGCGCGAGGTGTGGGTCGCCGCTGACGACGACTCGATCGTGGCGGCGGTGCAGGTGCACGGTTTCCGGGCCGCGCTGACCCGCACCGATCACCCGAGCGGCACCGACCGGCTGGCGGAACTTGCACTGCGCTGCGGGTGGAGCGATGACACGATCGTCGTCAACGTGCAGGGCGACGAGCCGCTGATCGACCCGGCGCTGATCGCATCGGTCGCGCAGTGCCTGCACGCCCATCCGCGGGCAGAGATCGCCACCGCCTGTCATCCGATCGTCGAGCTCGCGCAGGTGTTCGACCCGAACGTGGTCAAGGTCGTGCTCGACGCCGAGGGCTGCGCGCTGTACTTCAGTCGCGCACCTGTCCCCTATGCGCGCGACGACTACGCACGCGATCGGCACGCCCGTCTGCCGGAGCAGCGCAGCGCGCAGCCGCGCACGTCGTGCGAGACCGATCCGGCTGCGCTCGCCGCCGGCTCCGGCTCCGGCACCGGCAGCCTGACGCCGCGCTCTTCGGGTGCCGCCGCGGCACCGCCGCCCGGCCTGCCGG
>CANGUQ010000482.1 GCA_947456915.1 Betaproteobacteria bacterium | reverse complement strand
GGGCGCGGCTGGAAGCGATCCTGCACCCGATGATCCGCACGCAGTCGGCTGCGGCGGTGCGCGCGGCCGGCGGCGCCTACGTCCTGCTGGCAGTACCGTTGCTGGCGGAAAAGGCTTCCGGTACCGGCAGTTACCGGGACCGGATGGATCGGGTATTGGTGGTAGACTGCTGCCGGGGCCGGCAGGTCGAACGGGTGATGCGCCGCAGCGGCCTCACGCGCGAACAGGTCATGGCCATCATCGCCGCTCAGGCCACGCGCGAGCAGCGGCTGGCACTGGCCGATGACGTGCTCGACAACGACGGTCCGCCCGACACGCTGGGTCCGCGTGTCGAAGCCCTGCACCAGCACTACCTGCGCCTTGCGCAAGCGAAGCAGTCATCTGCAGATCCCACGCAGCCGCACTGCTGAGTACCGCGCATCCCAGAGTCGAATACGCCACCCGCGCGGACCGCAGCCATCGTGATCGATTACGAGTTTCCGCTGAACGAGCGCACCCGCACGCTGCTCAGGCTGGAAGACCTGTACGACAAGCTGGCCTGGTTCGCCGCGCGCGAGCATCCGCTCGAACATCACACCGCGCTGGTTACCCTGTTCGAGATCGTCGAGGTTGCCAGCCGCGCCGATCTGAAATCGGACCTGCTGCAGGAACTGGAGCGGCAGAAGCATTCGCTCGAGGCACTGCGCAGCAACCCGCAGATCTCGGTCGAGGCGCTCGATGCAGTGCTGCGCGACATCGACCACGCCGCCGGGCGGCTGTATGGTCTGTCGGGACGGGTGGGTCAGGAACTGCGTGACAACGAGTGGCTGATGAGCATCCGTCAGCGCTCGAATATTCCGGGCGGCGTGTGCGAGTTCGACCTGCCGACGTATCACTACTGGCAGCATCGCCCCGCCGCCGAGCGGCGCGCCAATCTGGAGACCTGGATGGCGCCGTTCATGCCGCTGCGCGACAGTCTGACCATCGTGCTGCGCATCCTGCGCGACAGCGGCAAGTCGTCGCAGCGCGTGGCTGCGCAGGGCGTGCTGCAGCAGATGCTCGCCGGACGTACGGTGCAGCTCGTGCGTGTGCGGGTGTCGGAGGAGTACCCGTGCATACCCGAGGTCAGCGCGAACCGCTACATGCTCAACATACGCTTCACCCAGCAGGTCGCGGGCAACGAACGGCCGAAGGCGATCGAAGCGGACATCCCGTTCGATCTGACCTTCTGCAATCTCTGATCGCCCCGGCCGCTTGCCCTGCGGCGATGAGCAAGCCGTCCGCCTCCGGCGTCCCCGACGCCCCGGCTGTGCCCGACGCTCCGGCTGTGCCCGATGCCGCCGCGGTGCCGGCGCGCGGTGGCGTGCGCAGCGTTGCCTGTCCGCGCTGCGGCAAGAGCGTCGTCTGGAGCAGCGAGAACCGGTTCCGACCGTTCTGCTCGCAGCGCTGCCGCGTGATCGATCTGGGCGGCTGGGCGGCGGAGGCCTATCGGGTGCCGGAGAACGCACGCCCGGCGGACGAGAGCAGTGACGAATCCTAGCGACGAGGTGCCGCCGCTGCCCGCGGCGGTCAGCGGCGAGCGGTTCGAGATCGAGGGTCCGGTCGGCCCGCTGAGCTGCTACCGCTCGCATCCGGCCTCGCCCGCTGCGGACGCGCGGCCGCTGCTGCTCGTGCATAGCGTGAACGCTGCGGCGTCGGCCTACGAGGTGCGGCCACTGCACGAGCACTACGCGCATCGACGCCCGGTATACACGATCGATCTGCCCGGGTACGGATTCTCGCAGCGGCGAGCTGGCGAATACACGCCGCGCACGATGACCGATGCGCTGCACGCGATCGCCGAGCGCATCGCGCTCGAGCACGGCGGTGAACAGATCGATGCGCTCGCACTGTCGCTGTCGTGCGAATTCCTCGCGCGCGCGGCCGTGGAACGTCCGCAGCGCTGGCGCAGCCTCGCGCTGGTGAGCCCAACCGGCTTCAGCGGCCGCCGCCGCTGGTACGGCCCACCCGGCAGTACCCGCAGGTTCGACGGCCTGTACCGGCTGTTCAGCCGCCCCGGCATCGGCGCACCCGTGTTCCGCTGGCTGACCCGGCCCGGGGTGATCCGCTACTTCCTGCGCCGCACCTGGGGCGCGCGCGATATCGACGAAGGCATGTGGGCGTACGACGTGCTCACCGCGCGCCAGCCCGGCGCCTGGCATGCACCGATCTCGTTTCTCACCGCCTGCCTGTTCAGCGCCGACATCAACACGCTCTACGAGACGCTGTCTCAGCCCGTGTGGGTATCGCACGGCGTGCGCGGGGACTTCGTCGACTATCGCGGCATCCAGACGGTCCAGGGGCGCGCCAACTGGTCGTTCACCACGTTCCAGACCGGCGCGCTGCCGCACTTCGAAGTCGGCGTGTCGTTCATCGCTGAGTACGACCGCTTTCTCGCTGCAGTGTCAGCCGGGCGAACGAGCACCCGCTGAACCCGCGCGCGGCGCGGTGTTTCGCCGGTTCAGGCGGCGAAGTGCCGTACCACGCGCGGCAGGACGCCGCCGTGCACCAGGTAGTCGAGCTCGCGCCGCGAGTGCAGCTCGCACACGAGCGGTGCCGACCGGCGTGCTCCGTGCACGTCGGTGACGGTCACCGTGACTTCGTTTCGCCCGACGCGCAGGCTCTGCACCCCTTCGAAGTCGAGCGTCTCCAGACCGTTCACGCACAGCCCGTCGCGCGCACGCTCCGGGTGGAGCGCGGGATCGCGATCACGATCGTAGAGCAGGGGAAGCACACCCAGCGCGATCAGATTGCTGCGGTGGATGCGCTCGAAGCTCTCGGCGATCACCGCGCGCACGCCCAGCAGCGCGGGAGCCTTGGCTGCCCAGTCCCGGCTCGATCCGGCGCCGTAGTTGCGTCCGGCGAGAATCACCAGCGGGACCCCGGCGGCGCGATAGCCGGCAGCCGCCTCGTACACCGGCAGCACACGCGTGCCCGCCAGATCCCAGGCGTGCCCTCCCGGCGGCGTCGCGCCAGATGGAAGATATTCGTTGTACAGCCGCCGGTTGCTGAACGCTCCGCGCAGCAGCACTTCGTGGTTGCTGCGCCGGGTCGAGTACTGGTTCAGATCGGCCTGCGCGGTGCCGCGGGCGAGCAGGTAGCGTCCGGCCACGCTCACCGCCGGTATCGTGCCGGCAGGCGAGATGTGGTCGGTCGTCACGTCGTCGCCGAGCTTGAGCAGCACGCGCGCCCCGCGCAGCGGCTGCAGCCCTGGCGCTTCGCGTGCCAGCCCGTCGAAATAGGGCGGGCGGCGGATGTAGTCGGATGCCGGGTCCCAGGCAAAGCGGGTACTGCCCGCTGCCACGATCGACTGCCACTGCGGTGGCCCGTCGGTGATGCCGGCGTAGGCCGCGCGAAACAGCGCAGGCGCGACATGGCGGTCGATCACGGCCTGGATCTGCGCCTCGCGCGGCCAGAGCTCGCGCAGGAATACCGGCTGTCCGGACGCGTCGCTGTCCAGCGGATCGCGCCACAGATCGCAGGCGAGAGTGCCGGCGATCGCCCACGCCACCACGAGCGGCGGCGAGGCAAGGTAGGCACCGGCCAGATGCGCGTTCACCCGCCCGTCGAAGTTGCGATTGCCCGACAGCACGCCGATCGCGCACAGACCGTGAGTCTCGACCGCCTCGACCACGTCCGGCTCGAGCGAGCCCGAATTGCCGATGCAGGTCATGCAG
>CANGUQ010000481.1 GCA_947456915.1 Betaproteobacteria bacterium | reverse complement strand
GAGCCACGCGCGGCCCAGGCCCGGGTGGCGACGCGTGTCGGGAATCGATTCCCGCAGCCGGCGCAGCAGCTCCATCGCACCCACGATCGCGTTTGCGCCCTCGTTGGGGCGACTGGAGTGGCACGGCGCGCCGTGCACCGTCACCGTGACGTCGACCCGGCCGCGATTGCCCAGCTGCAACTGCATCGCGTTGCCGTAGACGAAGGCGACATCGGCGCGCACGCCCTCCTGCTCGATCACGTGGCGGATCGCATCGGGCTTGCCGGTCTCGCCGGACACGAGGCACAGGAATACCAGCCGCCCGTCGAGCGCCACCGTGGCGTCGCGCACCGCCTCGATGGCGTGCAGCACGGCGGCGAGGGTGCCCTTCTGCTCGGAGGCACCCTTGCCCAGCACCGCCTCGCCGGGCATGCCGTGCGGCCGCCCGTCGATCAGCGTCGCACCGTAGGGCTCGGGCATCGTTGCCGGCGGCTGGTTCATCGCGTGCATCACCAGCATCAGCGAGCGCCGGGCCTGTGCCGGGCCGCGCTCGGCGATCAGGTTGCCCATCGCGTCCTGGCGCACCCGCTCGAAGCCCAGCGCCGCCATCCGCGGCAGCAGCGCCACCCGGATGAACTCGCGCAGCAGCGGTTCATCCTCCAGCAGGTCGGTCTGCGGGCTGGGCACGCGCACGTAGTCGAGCGATGCCATCAGCCGGCCGGCCAGCGCCTGCGCCGCGGCGCCCGGCGCGATCTGCGGCGACGGGCCCGCGCCGGCATGCTGTGTGCTCATCGGCAGACCCTGCTCCATAGTGTGCGCGACGGCCTCGACAACGACCGACGAAAGTGTAACGTGACTTCCCCTTCGCTCATCATCCGTGATGCCGCCGTGCTCACGCTCGATGCCCGCGAGCGTTTCTTCGAGCGCGCCGACATCGTGATCGACGGCTCGCGCATCACCGCGGTGCATGCGCCGGGCGCTCACCCCGCAGCCGGGGCGCCGGCGGTGCGCGAGATCGACGGGCGCGGCCTGCTCGCCGCGCCGGGCCTGATCAATGCCCACACGCACTCGCCCGGCGCGCTGCTCGCCGGGACGATGGATACCGAGAGCCATCCGGCGTTCATGTGGCTCAATCAGGCCGACACCAGCGCGCGCACCCCGCGCGAGGTCTACGTGAGCGCGATGCTCAACGCGGTGCAGATGCTGCAAGCCGGCGTCACCGGGGCGATCGACCACTTTCCGGCGCAGAACTTCGGCCCGGAGGACATCGCCGCCGCGGTGCAGGCCTACCGCGACAGCGGCATGCGCATGGCGCTCGCCGTGCGCATCTTCGACGACACGTTCGGCGACCTCTTCCCGCGCGACACGCCGCTGCCGCCCGATGTCGAGCGCGAACTCGCGCGCCTCGCACTGCTGCCGCCCAGGCCGCTCGCGCAGACCCGCGCCCTCACCGAGGACGCGATCGCACGCCATCACGTACCACAGCGGCGACTGTCGGTGCTGCCCGCGCCGACCAACCCGGTGCGCTGCAGCGACGCGCTGCTCGAGATGACGCGCGACATCGCGCAGCGGTTCGACGTGGGCATCCACACCCACCTGCTCGAATCGAAGGTGCAGACGCGGCTCGCGCTGGAGCGCCACGGCTGTTCGATGGTCGAGCACCTCGAACGCCTCGGACTGCTCTCGCCCAGGCTCTCCTGCGCGCACACGATCTGGGTCGACGACCGCGACATCGAGCGACTCGCCAGTCACGGGGTCACCGTCGTGCACAACCCGGAGAGCAACCTCAAGCTGGGCACCGGTATCGCCCCGATCACGCAGATGGTGGCCGCGGGCGTCCCGGTGGCGCTGGGCACCGACGGGAGCGTGACCAACGACAACGTGCAGATGCACGAGGCGATGCGACTCGCCGCCACGCTCGGCCGCTGCAGCGAGCCCGACCGACGGCGCTGGGTCACCGCCCGGCAGGCGCTGGCGATGGCCACCGCCGGGGGCGCGCGCGCGATGCAGCTCGCCGATGCCGGACGCATCGAGGCCGGATGTCGGGCCGACATCGTGCTGTACGATCCGCGACGCGCCGAGTGGACACCGGTCAACGACCCGGTGCGGCAGCGGGTGTTCGCCGAGACTGGCGCTTCGGTGCACACTGTGCGGGTCGACGGCGAGGTGGTCGTGGAAGCCGGGCGCATCGTCGCGTTCGACGCCGAGGCGATACTGGACGAGGCGCGGCCGATGCTCGCCGCGATCCGTGCCCGCAACGCCGAGCTCCACGGCTTCGCCCGTCGCATGCGCGAGCTGTTTCCCTGACCGCTGCCCGATCGCGCGTCCTGCCGACACGGGCCCCTCCCTTCCGAATGGAGTTTCCGATGGCCGACTACGTCCCCTACCTCAAGCTCACCTTCGACGGCGCGCAGAAGATGCTCGCCGCCGGCATCGCCAAGGCGACGGCGATGGGCCAGCCCCAGTGCATCACGATCGTCGACGACGGCGGCCACCTGCTCGCGTTCGCGCGCATGGACGGCGCGCGCGTGCTGTCGATCGACTCCTCGCGCAAGAAGGCGATGACCGCAGCGTCGAACCGGGTGCCCACCGGAGGCATCGCAGCCGCCAACGAGCTCAAGCTCGCGATCGCCACCGAAGGCAAGATGACCAACCTGATGGGCGGACTGCCGATCGTCGTCGACGGCCACGTGATCGGCGGCATCGGCGTGGGTTCGGGCACCGGCGAGCAGGATCTCGAAGTGTCGAAGGCCGCGCTCGCTGCGCTGCCGGGTGCGAAGACCTTCTGAGCGCACCGGGGATCCCGCCGTGCTCGATCCGCAGGACACCCTCGCGCTGCTGCGCCCGCTGCTCGCGCAACCGCGCAACGGCTGGAGCATCGGCGTGTTCGGTGCAATCGGCGAATTCCATCGCGACGAGGGCGAGGCCTGCGCGATCGAGGACACCGCGCAGACCCTGACCGCGATCACCGACCGTGGCGGACTGCGCATCGCGCCGTTGCAGCCGCTGCGCCCGATCGCCTACGACACGCTGGGCAGCGACGGCGAGACCTGGGGCGGCCAGCTCGATCTGTGCATGCCCTGCACCGGGGCGCAGGCGGCAGGCATCATCAGGGCGCTCGGTGCAGACGACGGGGCCCTGCGTGCGCAGGACCGCGCGGCCCAGCTGTTCGATCTGGGCATCGGACCTGCATCGGTGCGCATGTGCGTGCGCACCGGCGATGCTGCGCTGATCGCGCTGCTGAACGGGGCCTGCGGCGAGCCCGCGCTGGGTGCGCGCATGGGCGAGCTGTTCGCCGGCTTCCTGCGCGCGCAGCCGCATCGTGTGCTGCTCTCGCCCGCAGGCCGGCTGGAGGTGATGGCTGCTATCCCGCCGCCGGACGGCCGCTCGCCGACCGGTCCGCACACCCACCTGCTGCCCAGGCTGCTGCAGGCAAGGCGCACGCACTCGGCCAACGCGCCGATCCCCGAGGGCTGGCAGCCCGTGCTGAGCCTGCATCCGCCCTCGGCGTGGCGCGATGCGCTGGGCGAGCGCCGACCCTACGATCGTGCAGCCGACGCGCAGTTCGAGACGCTGCTCGGCTTCGCCGCGGAGCAGGACCGTGCCGTGCGCGCGAGCGTGGAGGCTGCATTCGCGGCCGGCGGTGCGCCGCACGACTTCGACTGGCCGCAGGGGCGGCGCGCGCGCGCGCAGGCGCGCATCACGCTGCGCCGGCT
>CANGUQ010000480.1 GCA_947456915.1 Betaproteobacteria bacterium | reverse complement strand
CGCCGTGCCCGTTCGCGCCGGCGATCTCGGGCCCGTAGCGGAATGCGAGCCGTGCGCAGTGGAAATCGCCGCCCTGTCGCACGCGGGTCGTCGGCTGCGACACGCTGATCAGCGTGAGCACCGGGGTGGGCGTGAGATCGGGCGGGGGCTTCACCTCGATTGCTGCGGGCAGCGGCACCGGGTGGCCATTGGCTACCTGCGCCAGCGTGTCGGAGACGAGCGGTACGGTCTCGGGCGCGATGCGCGGGGACTGTGCGAGCGCCGCGGCGAGTTCCTTCGGCACGCCGCAGTCGATCGGCCCGCACTCGCCGGTCTTCAGATCCACGTACTGCGGCGGCGAAAGCGGCAGCACCGGCGCCGGCGGATCGACGTTGATCACGCACTCCTGCACGCCCGAGGCGTCCGCTTCCCAGCTGATCGTGCCCCTGCGCGGTGCTCCCGGGCGCAGGGCCGGACCGCGCCCGGCCTGCTCCCAGTAGCAGCGCCGGGTGGCCATCAGCCAGCGCAGCAGCGAGGCGCCGTCGTGCTCGTCCAGCCGCACGCCCTGCGCCGCCGGGCCGCGACCCGGGGCGAGGCGGCCGATCTCGCGGTCGATGCCCAGAACGAAGCGCGCATCGCTCACCGCGAGCTGCGCCAGCGGGTATGGCGTCGGCTTCGCGCGCCCGCCATCCTTCTTGAACCGCAGCTGGAACGCGCGCAGCAGCGCGGTACGTCCGCCGGGCACGTAGCTGGGGGCAAGCGTGTAGACGATGCGCTCGCGCACCTGCGGCGGATAGCCGTTCGCCTCGCCCAGACTCGCCTCGTGAGTGTGGGTGAGGCGGTCGAGCCACAGCCGCACGTCGCTGGTGGCCTCCTTGCCCGGACCGCTGCCCAGCCGCTGCAATTCGCGCTGCAGGTCGCGGTGCGCATCGCGCGCCGCATCGCGTGCCGCGTCGCGGGTGACCTCCCGTGGCGGCGGGTGAAAGGCCACCGCATCGGGCGGCAGTTCCATCTGCAGCGGGGACCCGTCCTCGCCGGCGAGCGCCGGCGAGGCGTCGGGCATCAGCGCGCCGGCGGCATGCGCAGGCAGCGGCCGCTCGCTGCGCCCGGGCAGACCGAACATCTGCGCGAGCTGGCGGGCGGCGTGCATGCACACGGCGGCGACGTGCTTGCAGTTCTGGCTCACCGGGCAGGTGCACTGCCCGGCGACCAGCAGCCGGCCGTTGTCGAGACTGACCTTGACCTGTTGCTGGTACGTATTGGCGGCCGACCCGTGAACCTCCGATTCGATCGCCGCCTGCCCGTCATCGCCCTGGGTGACGTCGCAGCGCGTGACGCGACGCGTGCGCTGGTAGCCCTGGCCGCGCTGCCAGTCGCGGTCGCGGAAATTCGCTCGCAGCAGCTTGAGCACCAATGCCATGCAGTGTGTTCCGTTCGTTCAGTCTGTACTCGACGCAGTCGTTCAGCAGACCGGCTTGTGGCCGGGACCTCTGGCGAAGGACTGCGATCGAGCCGGAAAGTGCGTTCTATTCGGGAACGCTGCCGGGCGGGTGCGCCAGTGGGTAGCCGGCGTGCCGCAGAGGGTTGGACAGCTAGACAGGAAGGCCGGCAGCGCTTCAGGCTGCTGCGGCCGCGGAGTGGATCCTCAGTGCTTCGGCCGCCACGCGCGTCGCGCTGGGGGGCGAAGCGGGTGGCCGATCGGTCACTGCCGCGATCACCACTGTTGTCATGGTGTCCGGACGCAATCCTCGGACACAGGACAAGTGTAACCCGGCAAACGGCGGAAATACAGCCCTCGCCCGCTGATGCGGCACCGCTCGGCGCTGTCAGACCGGTCGCGGGTCGGCTGGTCGGACCCGTGACAGAGGGCGCCGGCACAACGGGACTGCGCCCGGGCCGGACAGGCCGCGCCACGCCATCAGGCTGCCCGACACCGCCCGCGCTGCGGGTCCGGGCTCGCTGTCGGCCGTGGCGCCGACGCATCGGTCGCCGCACGGGGCGCACGGGCGCCGGGTCCCTTGTCCGGAGCGACGGTACTGCCTGCTCGCGGTTCGGCCCCGGCCTGATCCGGTTGCCGCCCCCCGGCCGCTGCCGTCGCGGACCTCACTGCGCGCGGCAGGCAATGGCCGCGACCAGGCGGCCGGGCCCTGCCTGTGTGCGAGCGGTCGGCTACCGCGCAGGCGGGCGAGACTGGCCGCTTGCTACCATCGGCGGCGCGCGGGAACCGCCCGGCGCACGATGAGCGAAAAGGAGCGCTGCGCGGTGGAGACCCTTGGCATCTGGCACGCGCTGGTACTCGGCATCCTGGAGGGGCTGACCGAGTTCCTGCCGGTATCGAGTACCGGCCATCTGATCATCGCCAACGACCTGATGGGCGTGAACGACGCGCGCGGCAAGGTGTTCACCATCGCCATCCAGCTCGGCGCGATCCTCGCGGTGGCGATCGCCTACCGCGAGAAGCTCATCGAGGTGCTGATCGGGCTGCCGAGCCGCGAGCCGGCGCGGCGCTTCGTGCGCAACGTGCTGATCGCCTTCCTCCCGGCGATGGTGCTCGGCGTGCTGCTGCACGGGGTGATCAAGACCCTTCTGTTCTCGCCGCTCACCGTGGCGGTGGCGCTGATCGTCGGCGGCGTGATCATCCTGTTCGTCGAGGCGCAGCCGCGCCGTCCACGCGTGCGCGACGTCGACGAGATGAGCGCCCGGGATGCGCTGATGGTCGGGCTGTGCCAGTGCTGCGCGCTGTTTCCCGGGGTGTCGCGCGCCGGCGCGACGATCATCGGCGGCATGCTGACCGGCCTGTCGCGCGAGACCGCCACCCGCTTCTCGTTCTTTCTCGCAATGCCGACGATGGCCGCCGCGGTCACCTACGACCTGTACAAGAGCGCGGATCTGCTCTCGCTCGCTGACGTGCCGGTGTTCGCGGTCGGCTTCGTCACCGCGTTCGTCACGGCGCTGCTCACCGTGCGCGCGCTGCTTGCCTACGTGTCGCGCTACAGCTTCGCGCCGTTCGGCTGGTACCGGATCGCGCTCGGCATCGTCGTACTCTGGTACTTCTGGTAGTCCGTCCGCACCGCGTCGCGTCCTGCTGACGGCGTCCGGACCGCGCTGAACGCTGTCGCACCCATCGCGCCGTAGACGCTGCCCCGCCCGGCGCGGTGGTGTCCACCCATCCGGAACCGGCCGCGCCCGCCGCGAGCGCAGCCAGCGCGAATGTCAACGGCGCGCTGGCGCGTCGCGTTCGTGAACAGGGGGCGCCGGGTCTGCGGTGTCGAGCGCGAGAGCCTGCGCAGCCGGCCGGAAGTCCCGCCGAAGTCCCGCCCGAAGTCCCGCCCGAAGTCCCACCCGAAGTCCTGCCGAAGTCCCGCCGAAGTCCTGCCGAAGTCCCGCCGAAGTCCCGCCGAAGTCCCGCCGAAGTCCCAGCCCGAGTCCTGCCGGAAGTCCCACCCGAAGTCCCGCCGAAAGTCCGGCCGAACCCCGCCGCGGCCCGGTGGTCGCCAGCCACGCACCTGACTCTCCCTGTGCCGCCTGCCGCCATGTGCACTTGCTTCACGCCGCCATACCCGCCCGACGTCCCGGTCCCCCGGCGTTGCGCGCCGGCGCTGTCTTCCCCGCCCCCTCGATGACCAGCCCAGCCCCCCCACGCCTGCCCGGCGGTCGCAGCAGTCCGCCTCGTGATCGTCGCGATCACCACGCGTGCCCTTCCCGCTCACGGCTGGCCGCGGGCGGCGCCGTGCCACCGCCCGCGACCGCGGG